>NZ_JAMPNQ010000004.1:0-226769 GCF_028479445.1 Providencia sp. PROV210 | reverse complement strand
ATTCCTACTATCCCATCTAGTGCTAATCAGGCTTCAGTGAGTGGTTTTCTGTTTTTTCAGGTATACTGCATCCCATAATGATCACGAAAAAGTGATTGCAGAAAAATCGCAAACAGGAAGAAACTCATGAACGAATTCTCAATCGTCTGTCGCATTTTAGGTACGTTATTCCAGCGTTCTCCAGACGATGCTCTTGTGAAACCATTGCTTGATATCATTGCGCAAGACAAGCTGAAGGCGTCTTGGCCTCTTGAACAGGATGATCAGTGGGAGAAAATGGCAAAGGCGGTCGATATCAAAGCTATTACGGCGGATTACCAAAGCATGTTTGGTAGTGAACTAACGGTTCCTCCATTCGCTCATCGTTATGATGAAGAGATCACCGAAGCGGAAATTCGTGAATTTCTCACCTCAAGAGGCATGCCCTTAACAGATGCACCAACGGATACTTTTGGGGCATTATTATTAGCGACTTCTTGGTTAGAAGACCAAGCCGCAGAGGATGAAACAGCCGCACAAACTGAACTACTCGATAGCTATATTTTACCTTGGTACGGTTCATTCCTTGGTAAAGTTGAAGCTCATGCCACAACGCCGTTTTATCGTATTTTAGCGCAAATTACGCGAGATGCAGTGATAGCATTACGTGATGAGTTAGAGTCTGAGGGCGATAGTGAATAAGTGACAGTGTCACTTAATTACTGTCCCATAAAATAGCTTAATAATATGGGTTGCTTTATATCTGTTTTTTAGAGTTTAAAAACGCATAATGCCCAGTAATGTCATTCTTCGTGAGATGTATTTTATAATTGCTAGTTTATCAACGTCAGGTAAATGGCTTTCAGTATAAGTATCGGTGATTAATTGGTGACTTTTAATCACTCTCAATAGTAATTTTTTAGCCAATTCGTTACGAATCCCTATACCTTGAGCAAGTAGAATAAAATCAGCCCCAGTATATTCTCCATACTGTGAATTAAGGCCAGGAGCAATATCAGAGTCATTCTCTTCTAGTTCAAGTAGTGGCAATGCTAAATATTCAGTAAATACAGATGGGTAAGGGACGATGCTCACAAAATCATAGATTGGTGCTAAAGAAGGTTTTTTATTTTGTGGAAGTAAAATGCTGATATTTCGAAGATGATAATCATTGTTGCCTAGTACATAAGCATAAATAATTCGAAGGAATAAATCTCGCTTACTTGCCAACGAGTCATCCACATTTTCAATAATAAACTTAGCGGCTTTTTCATAACTCACCGATTTAGTTCCATCAACATTACCATATTTGTCATTGATTCCCATTGCACCATCTAGCTGTTCTTGATGTAGCTTTTGGACATCATTACCCAAGCGGTCATAACGTTGAATGATAAACGCAAATTCTTTAGGCTTATCAAGGGAGCTTTGGAAAGGAATTAAACCAAAGGGAGGTGTAGGAAACTTTAGTCGCTTCATTACGGTCATTGTGGCATGCTCGTTTTCAGCGAGAAATGGGTAAGCTTCGGGGGAAGGTTTTAGGATGAATGTCCCTTTGTTATTAGCAACATATAATGAGCCATTTTCTAGACGTAAGGATAGTTTGGGCTGAAAGCCTGAAATACTCATTCCAGTTTGGTTTGCTGGTTGATCTTGAATAAACTGGCTACGAGTGAAAGGGAGCTCAAGAGTGAGGCTATTTTTGCCAAAAAGTTCGTTAATCCCTGCTTGAGAATAGCCGAATTCAAGTTCTTCGTTATTAAGCTTTTTAAGATTAATTAGGCAGTGTTTTTCATTCATGAGCGATCTCTTTAAATGTGATAGCACCTAATAAATCATTGCCATTTTGTATGAGCATACCAAATAAATCGTTGGGATCGATTTTTTGCAATTCGGAATAACGTTTTTTTAACCACCCTTCAGGTGCTAGCCCCTTAAAAAATGGATGTAATTCATCACATAAATAAGGTTCACTCCTGACGCCCATGCTTAAAGATACACTTTGACCATCATAATGTTGGTAGTATTGAAATGAGTAGCCATTAGTAACTTCAGCTAAGATACCAACAGGAATATTGTAAAGCCAAACTTCTACCTTTCGAGACATAATTCAAAACCTAATTCTTTAAGTAATAAATGTAAGTTTATTGCTTTGGTTGATAATGGATTTGCTACAATGCGTTTAAATGTTGCAATAGATACCCCAATCTGTAGCGCCATCTCTTCATAGGTAATTCTCTGTTTTTTTAGCTCTTGACTAATCAATTGGCTAAATTCACTTTGTTGAATTTGAGTTAGGTAGATAGTTTGCTTATCGTTGTTAGAGTGTGGTTTCATAATGTTATCAAGGTTCACTTTTGATACTTTTTTAGGGATAACGCATTTTTTTCATGCATAATAGTCTGAGTGTAGATCAAAAGTATCATAGTTGATACTTTTGTTTGTTATTTATACGCACTGTTATATTTAGAGGCTATAGAGGTGATTAAAGTATCAAAAATGACACTTTTTAGTTTGGAGAAAAAAGCAACCTGTAGCGAAGGTTGCTTTTTTATTTTTAGATTTATCAATCAAAAATATTTATGGTCACTAATCGACCATTGGGATAACCAGCTTTCCGGGCTTAATTTCTAATCCTTTGGCTAGCTTTTTAGCCGTAGCTTCAGCCGCACTGTTTTCAGGATTCAAAACATAGACGGGTTGATGCTCGAAGAAGGTTTCTAGAGAGCTATTTAAATAAGGAATGACGGCAGAGATAGCTGTATCCATATTTTGAGGTGTAATCGTATATTTGGTAATTTTAAGCTCTTTCAGATAGATAGAGCCAGAACTTACATCAAAAACAGGACGTGCGGTTAACGTCAACGCAATCTTTGCATCAGCAGCGCCAATGAATGAATTCAGTTTCACATTAGACTCGCCATTTAGGGTGATAATTCCTGGCTCACTACGTCCAATCTCAGTGGTTAAGTTACTTAATGTGATATCCGCATCAGCAACGCCGGAGACACCAATATTGTTTTCATATTTTACTTTGCTAGCTAAATAGCTATTAATTTGCGATTCGCTAATCGTAAACTCGGTTAATTTGTCACAACCCGTAAGAATAAATAAAAATCCAAATAGAGATGCCAATAAAATATTTTTCATAACCACTCCTTCATACAGTAATGGTGCAAGTGTAGCGTATTACTGTCCGCTCAACATGACTGTTTCAATTTTTTTACGATTAAACTGCTTATGAAGGGCCCATAAAGTGATGAATCCGATGATGCCAAGAAGGAACCAAGGTAATTGCGGCATATTCCACTGGTGCCCGATGTCATACATCCAGCCACCACCCGTGTAACCAACTGCACCACCGAGGGCTAATCCTAGACGGCTAAAGCCCATATAGCTGCCTCGGGCTCTCGGGTCAGCCAGTGATGCACTCAAGGTTTCTCGGGCTGGATCGGCGGTAACCGTGCCTAAATAAAATAGGCAGATTAAAGCAAATAACATATTCACTGAGGTTGTCATGCCAATCGGGAACATGCTGAGGCTCATCAGAAATAACCCCGCCATAAGACGTTGTTCTAAGCGGAAATGTTTTTCACTCCAGCGGGCAATAGGGTAGAGCAAAGTCAAAGAAATAGCGGCTTCTATGGCATACATCCACTTCACGGCTGCGGGGCTGCCTGCTAGTTCATTGACCACAATAGGGAACATTAACATCACTTGTACCGACAACATAAAATAGCCGGAAAGGGTGATCACGTAGGTAACGAAGCGCTTATCTTTTAATACGCGGCTCATTCCTTCACGAATTGGCGTTCTTACCGTAGAAATTCGGTATGCAGGAAGCAACCAAGCATTACAAATAGCCGTAATAATGAAAACACATGCACCAGCCCAACACACGTAATGGAAATCATATTGTAGTAACCAGCTACCAATAAGTGCGCCAATAACTGCGCCAGCGCTATCTTGCATCAATAGCAGGGAATAAAAACGGCCCCGCTCATAAGGGCGAGTAAGCTTAATGACTAATGCGGTTCGTGGTGGGTCAAATAAGGTTCCACCTAATGCTGAAAGTACACAGGATAGCCATAACACCCAAGGGTCATAGGCTAATGCCATCAAAACGAAACCAGCAGCACGCAATAACATACCAATGACTATCATGGGCTTAGCGCCGAAACGGTCAGCGATTGCTCCGCCAAAGATGCCTAAACCTTGTTGGACTAATTGTCTAAGGCCAAGCGCAAAGCCAACGACGACCGCAGCCCAACCAAGTTGGTCGACAAAGCGAATAGAGATCAGTGGAAAAACGACGAAAAAGCCTAGAACAACCAACATATTGTCTAGTAAAAGAAAGTATTTGCCGAGGCTTCTAGCCCGTGACACCTGCGCCATGCGACACCATCAAAAAAGTAGTAACGGAAGGAGTGATTCTTTATTAATAGTATCAGGGAATTAGGTGGTGTGTATGATGATATTTTTTTATCGATATCTTCTTCATATTTCAAACCACAGCGTTGTTGGCTACATTCCTGAATCCTAGTCACATACTTATGTATGCTCCTAGGAATTCACTCATTTTGCCGCCTAGCTGTGATATTGAACTATTTTGAAGATAAAACTTCTCCATATTTCAAACCACAGCGTTGTTGGCTACATTCCTGAATCCTAGTCACATACTTATGTATGCTCCTAGGAATTCACTCATTTTGCCGCCTAGCTGTGATATGAACTATTAAATTCAATTGATAATTAATTCTTCAGCATTCTCAATAATGGAAACATTTCCTTGTCAATATCGCTTAGGGGATCAAGAATGGCGATTTAATCGAGTTGGTAAAGGATAAGATATGGCACAAGGATTTTTTTTACGTGTAGGCGATAAAACAACGTGCGGTGGACAAATTTTAACGGGTGACCAGTCCATGCAATGGTATGGGGTTGCAGGGGCTCGAGAAGGTGATTTAGTCAGCTGTGGTAAGCACTCCGGGTCATATCGAATTCTCGGTGGCGTTAATAATATGTGGCTGGAGGATAGAAAACATGCTGGGTCATTAGAAAGTTTTAGCTCTTGCCCCTGCAAAGCTCGCTTTATACCATCTATTCCTGATAATTATGTGCCATCTAATGGTAATGAATCGTCAGCCTATTCTGAATATCAAAATAACACTAAAGACAATGACGATAGTGATGAACTGACGCATTGGATTGAATGTCTCCTTGTTGATGAACAGGGGAAGCCTTTAGTGGAAATGCCTTACACGTTGAAAGTGGGCAATGATATCGTTAGACACGGTGTAACAAGTGCTAATGGCTATTTTCGGCAAGAAAAATTGCCTCGCACTCGCGCAACACTAACCGCTTCCGCCCAAACGCTCACCGATGAAATGGAAAATCGCCTATTACGAACGTTGAGGGGGGAAGCGCATTCCCTCGTCAAACTGCAGGCAGAAGCTAATGGTTATCACTATCGTTACGCTGTGATTGGTGAGTTATGTGACAAAGCGCCGGATATTGTACGATGGGAGCAAGCGAAATTTGGGCTGCCATATTACCACTTTCCAAAGGAAGATGAATTTAATGGATTAGCATTTAATAATGTGCATTTTAATCAATGTAATGTGATTGAAGTTTGTCCTTTTAGGGCGTGGTCTTTAGTGCTTAACCATACGCCAGATTATGATATGGTCAATGCGTATAATTTAGGGTTAATGTCATTGCTAGTGTATAAAAATGAGGTCATGGTTGACCCCGATGAAGTCGAGGATATGCGTGAATTTATCCAGACACAGGATACGACGACGTCATTTTTCTATCAGCAGTGTTTTGATTTATCCCAAGCCCCCGAAATTAATGATGCTTCAGTTTATCCTGCGATTGTTACCGACGTACCGTTTGGCGCCCGTTATCGCCCGGCTATTTTTTTAGACGTTCAACAAGCCGATGGGGTTGATAAATTCGAGCATGACACGCAAATGTTTTTTGTGGAAAACAATACCCAAATTATTGCCGCATGGCGAGGTACTGCTAGTGCGAGAGATGCACTTACCGATGGAACCTATCGACCTATTCCTTGCCCAGAAAATATTATTTCCGCCGGAAAAGCGAAAGTGCATAAAGGGTTTTTAGAAGGATATCAGTGTATTGAAAAATACTTTCCAACTAAGATTACTGATGTTAAAAATAAGTCTGCAAATAAACAATTATTTATTACCGGACACAGTTTAGGAGGGGCTTTAGCCTTATTACATGCCTCAGAGCTAAGAAATAATAATCCTCTCCTTTATACGTATGGTAGCCCGCGTGTTTTTACCGGCAGCGGCGTTAAAGCGTTATCATCACTCAATCATTTCCGCCATGTTAATGATGCCGATACGGTCACCAGTGTCCCATTTGATACCAATATGGACAATTGGTTATTTGACGCTTATGGACTACTCGGCACGATTTTTGGGTTTAGCTGGACATTAGCAACATTGCCCACAATTCCATTGCAAAAAACGCTTCCCGATATTGGTGAAGTTTACTATCACCATGGTAATACGGTGAGTTTTTTTGAGGCCAGACAAATTGGTGACGAACAATTGCGTAGCCATACTGGCGCAACACTAGGTCATAAACGCTGGCGTATGAATGGGAGTTATAAGTTTTATTTGGTGCCTAGCCTAGCTAATACCTTAGATAAGGGACTGGAAAAAGAACAACAATCTTATGTGCAATCAATCAAAGGGGATACGGATATCATCAATGAAATTTTTCCGCAGTGGAACAACCCAACATTAGATACGATTGTCACCATGGCGACAGACCATTTTATGGGTATTAAGTATCAAGCAATCATTAATAACCAATTGCTCAGTGCATTAGCACCTTTAAAAACACCAATATTGGTCACATCCAGACAACGATTTAGTCAGTTAATCCATCATGAGGATGCTTACAAACTGAATGCTCAACGAAATATGACATTTATTGAACTCGAGAATGTTTTACATAATAGCTTGGCAAAAAATGTCAATCAAAATGAAGCAGTAATACAGGCATTGCTGCGATACAAGGAGAGTACCCATGAAATTTCTTTATCTTAAAACGGCGTTAGTTTCATTATTTAGTCTGTTGATTTTACAGGGATGCGCGAAAAGCCGCTCATTTTCACCGCCATTACATGGAGAGAGTGTTCATTTTGCTGCCACCGTTCCCAATGCATTAGAGGTTTTGCCCATTTCAGCAACTTATCGCTCTAAAATTTGTCGTAAGGAGCGAAGAAACGCTAATGGAGGATCGTACACTATCCCTGGAGTTCATCGAGCTATGTATCCGCTATCAATAGGGCAGCCAAATCAAGTAAAAGTCAGTATTCCTGAATTGGGTGGAGGTCAATGTGATTGGAAACTGAGTAATATAAAGTTTGAAGTGAAACTCAAAGACCCCTCTAAAATAGACCCTTTAATTACTGAAAATTTTGGTGTGGAAGCTACATTCGTATTTGATAATAATGCACCTCAAGTTTTTGATGGTGGGTATGAGAAGAAATCAGGAAATATTAATGAAACATTAATTTTATTTCCTTTAATTAGCGAATTTTTTTTAAATGGATATGTTAAACAATTTAGATTAATAGCAAAAAATGAAACCATAACTTATAAAGTAAAAAATGCGAAAAATATTAATATATTTGTAGATTATAAATCTAGTATGACCAGTTATTTTATTGGTGTGAAAAAGAAAGAGAATGATAAAATGGCAACGCTTATCTATCCTAATGGCAAAAAAGAGTACACCAGAGAAATTTTTCCAGACTACAAAAAACTGCTCGAAATATCAGAATCAAACAATATGAAATAATATATTACTCTCGCTATTTTTACGTCGATAAGCGTCATTTACTATGTTAAACGGGCTAGTTATATTGAAAATAGCCCGTATATTACAATTAAAAATAGTCATATCTGAGACAAATATAGGGATTGGGTGAGCTAATTCATCATGAGAATGCTTACAAACTGAATTCCAATCGAAACACGCACTGTTGCGTTATAGGGAGAGTATCAGTGAAATTTCCGCGTCTTAAATCAGCGCCGTCATTCCAACTGCATTGGAAGCCTTGCCCATTTCTGTCATGTATCGTTTTAAAATTTGTCGTATACAGTTTCTGAGCACGAATCACGCATCAATCAGTCAAACCCCAGCGTTGTTGGCTACATTCCTGAATCCTAGTCACATGCTGATGTATGCTCCTAGATACTTATTTATATTAATCGTCCAAAAAATAACTCAATTACGCTGAGAATTGAATTAGTTAAGCGATAAATTTGAGTTATACTTTAGGCTTCGAAAGTGGCGATATTATTAAATATAGATTAAGGGCTACGATGTTTGGTTATCGTTCAAATGAACCCAAAGTGCGTCTAATTACTGACCGAATGATTATCCGCTTAGCCTATGAGCGTGATAATTATCGACTCGCAGATTATTACATATTAAATAAAGACTTTTTGACGCCATGGGAGCCAACCCGCGACAATTCCCACTTTAACCCCTCAGGATGGAACAATCGACTGCATGCGATGAGCGAAATGCATCGCCAAGGTAGTGCATTTCATTTTCTACTACTCGATAAAGATGAGAATGAAGTTATTGGCGTCGCTAATTTCAGTAATATCTTGCGAGGGTCATTCCATGCCTGCTATCTAGGTTATTCATTGGGTGAAAAATGGCAGGGGCAAGGACTGATGTATGAGGGATTAACCCAAACCATTCGTTATATGCAAAAGCATCAAGGAATGCACCGTATTATGGCGAATTATATGCCTCATAATTTACGCAGTGGAAACCTACTCACTCGCCTTGGTTTTGAACGAGAAGGGTATGCAAAACAGTTTTTGCAAATTAACGGGGAATGGCGGGATCATGTCTTAACCGCGTTGACGGACGATACTTGGAAGCCGACCAAAGCCTAAAAACATTTACCTATCAATCGTAGTCAGTCAGGCTATCCGCTGCTAAACTGCTACGATTGTTTTCTTCTAGTCTAATTATCATGAATTTATTGAAATCCTTAGCCGCGATAAGCTCCATGACTATGATGTCTCGGGTGCTGGGCTTTATCCGCGATGCTATTATTGCCCGAGTATTTGGGGCTGGCGCTTCTGCTGATGCCTTCTTTGTGGCGTTTAAACTCCCTAATTTATTGCGTCGGATTTTTGCTGAGGGGGCTTTTTCTCAAGCCTTTGTTCCCATTTTAGCGGAATATAAAAATCAGCAAGGTGAAGAGGCGACTCGCACGTTTATTGCCTATATTTCAGGGATGCTGACGCTTGCACTCGCGATAGTGACTATCGCTGGGATGCTGGCAGCACCATGGGTGATTTATGTCACTGCACCAGGCTTTACTGATGATGCTGATAAATTTGCGTTAACCACCAATTTATTGCGTGTCACTTTCCCTTATATTTTCTTGATATCATTAGCTTCTCTTGCTGGTGCGATTCTGAATACATGGAACCGTTTCTCTGTTCCCGCATTTGCACCAACGCTATTAAATGTCAGCATGATTTTATTTGCTGCATTTGCTGCTCCATATTTCGATCCTCCGATTATGTCCTTGGCTTGGGCGGTATTAGTTGGCGGACTTTTACAGTTGGTTTATCAACTTCCTCATTTAAAAAAAATTGGCATGCTGGTTTTACCGCGCCTATCTTTCCGTGACAGTGGCGTATGGCGTGTGATGAGAATGATGGGGCCGGCCATTATTGGGGTATCTGTCGCACAAATTTCTTTGATTATTAATACGATTTTCGCCTCTTTTCTTCAATCGGGCTCAGTTTCGTGGATGTATTATGCTGACCGCTTGATGGAGCTCCCATCAGGGGTTTTAGGGGTTGCTCTCGGGACGATTTTATTGCCATCCCTTGCCAAAAGTTTTACTAGCGGTAATCACCAAGAGTATCGTCATTTAATGGATTGGGGATTGCGTTTGTGCTTATTGCTGGCTTTACCATGTGCGGTAGGATTGGCGATTTTATCTGAAGCCTTGACGGTATCTCTGTTCCAATACGGTAATTTTACCGCTCACGATTCATTAATGACGCAATATGCTTTAATGGCGTATTGCGTAGGCTTGACGGGAATGATTTTAGTGAAAATTTTGGCACCTGGTTTTTATTCTCGCCAAAATATTCGAACCCCAGTAAAAATTGCTATTGTGACCTTAATACTGACTCAGCTAATGAACTTAGCGTTTATTGGACCTCTGCAACATGCCGGTTTGGCCTTATCAATAGGTGTGGCAGCCTGTTTCAATGCGGGAGTGCTTTATTGGCAGCTACGCAAACAAGATATTTTCCAACCTTTAGCGGGATGGAAAGGTTTTATTTTTAAATTACTGATTGCGGTTGTTGTTATGGCTGCGGTGTTATTCGGTGTCTTGCACTTTATGCCTGATTGGCAACAAGGTAATATGCTGATGCGTATGTTGCGTTTAATGGGCGTTGTCATCGTTGGGGCTGGTAGTTATTTTATTGCCTTATATTTATTAGGTTTCCGTCCCCGTGATTTTATGAAACGTAGCATCGCGTAATTGATAAACAATCAAACTCCCCCCTCAATAGAGGGGGAGTAGACAACTACTGGTGATAAGCACTTTCACCATGGGACGTTAAATCCAAGCCATCGCATTCCTCTTCAGGGGAAACACGTAATCCCACCAATTTATCCGCCAATTTGAAGGCAATATAGGCCACAACACCCGACCAGATAATGGTAACCACGACGCTAAATAACTGAATAGAGACTTGATGGAGTAAAGTAACGCCTTCTTTATACCCGAGACCGCCGAGTAAAGCAGAAGTAAAGACTCCAGTTAGTAGGCAGCCAATGATGCCACAAGTTCCGTGAATACCAAAAACATCACAAACGTCATCTGCTTTTAACCAACGTTTTAATGTTACCACTCCCCACAGACCTACCACTCCACCCACGACGCCAATAACAAGCGCACCTATCGGACCTACCGTACCTGCTGCTGGTGTGATAGCGACGAGACCGGATATACAGCCTGAGCAACTACCTAACATAGAAGGCTTCCCACGAACAACCCATTCAGTGAATGTCCACGACAATATTGCACCCGCGGTAGCAATTACGGTATTGATCAAGGCTAGTGCAGCAATATTATTGGCACTACCTGCTGAGCCTGCGTTGAAACCAAACCAGCCCACATACAGCACCGCAGTGCCCATAAAGACCATCGGTAAGTTATGGGGTTTTAAGACTATTTGGCTATAATCGCTTCGTTTGCCTAGCAGATAAGCACCCACCAAAGCCGCGACGGCTGCATTGATGTGGACAACGGTTCCTCCTGCGAAGTCGATAGCGCCGTCATTAGCTAACCAGCCACCTTCGCCCCATACCATATGTGCGATAGGCACGTAGGAAAAGGTAAACCAAATTACCGTAAAGATCAGCAAGGCAGAGAAGCGAATACGTTCACCTAGCGCACCCACGATCAGTGCTACGGTGATCACCGCAAATGAACCTTGGAAGGCGACATGAATATATTGGCTGATCGAGCCAGATAAGTCCTCTAACGACATCGAATTTAGTAAAGTCAGTGAACCACCGCCAAAAAATTTATTGCCAGCGGTGAACGCTAAACTATAACCAAATAGCAGCCATAGAATGATCACGATACTGAAAATAAGCATCACTTGGGTAATCAATGACAATACGTTTTTGCTACGTAATAGCCCGCCATAAAATAGGGCAATTCCGGGGATGGTCATAAAGAAAACCAAAACGGTACAGATTAGCATAAAGGCGTTATCGGCTTTATCCGCGATGACTAGCTCAGAGGCATATGCGGGTAACGCGAAGCTGCTAATAGCTAAGAGTACAAAACTTAACAATCGTCGTTTCATGTTATTTTCTCCCTTATAGAGCGTCTTCGCCAGATTCGCCAGTGCGAATACGGACTGCTTGTAATAATTCGAACACAAACAATTTTCCATCGCCGACTTTGCCTGTTTCGGCTGTATTGGTAATTGCCTCTAGTACGGGCTCAAGTTGGTCGTCGCTAATGGCTAGCTCTATTTTGACTTTAGGCAGAAAATTCACTTCATACTCTGCACCTCGATAAAGTTCAGCATGACCTTTTTGCCTACCATAGCCTTTGACTTCACAGATAGTCATTCCCTGAATACCGAGCTCAGAGAGTGATTCTCGAACATCTTCTAACTTAAATGGCTTAATGATTGCGATAATGTACTTCATAAATCCCCCTGTCTTTTTGTAAAGGCAAAGAGATCAAAGCAAAAGGCGTGCCAAATGTTAATGTCTTGTTATGGCACGAAATAGCGGCGATAAGTGGTCAATTATGTGATGTATCTCACCAAATTAGTGCAATAAACAGCGTGGTTTTTCTTGATGGTGCAAAACAGTGCAGCATGAGGATGGGGTTCAGATGTAAAAAGCCCACTAAAAAAGTGGGCTAATAAGTAGGATGGGAAGAGCAAAAAATTACATTCTTTCGACTGTTTCGATACCTAACGTATCCAAACCTACTTTTAAAGTTTTCTGTGTCAGTAATGCTAGTTTCAGGCGGCTTTGGCGCTGAGCATCATTATCTGCGGACAGAATAGGGCAATGTTCATAGAAGCTAGAGAATAGACCAGCTAAGTCATATAGGTAAGCACACATTACATGTGGGGTACCATCACGGGCTACGGTTAGAATAGTTTCTTCAAACTGCATTAAACGGGTTGCTAGCACGATTTCGTGTGGTGCTTCAAGAACGATTGGCAGGGTTAAATCTGCTTCAGTAATATTCGCTTTTTTGAAGATGGAGGCAACGCGGGTATAGGCATATTGCATATACGGTGCAGTGTTACCTTCAAAGGCGAGCATATTATCCCAATCGAAAATATAGTCTGTCGTCCGGTTTTTAGACAGATCCGCATACTTCACTGCACCAATCCCAACGACATTCGCCAGATTCAATAATTCATCTTCTGGCATGTCAGGATTCTTTTCGCGGATCAGTGTTTGCGCTCGTTCAACTGCTTCATCCAACAAATCAGACAGACGAACAGTACCACCAGAACGCGTTTTGAATGGTTTGCCATCTTTACCTAACATCATGCCAAACATATGGTGCTCAAGCGCCATTGATTCTGGGATGTAACCGGCTTTACGGACGATGGTCCAAGCTTGCATTAAATGTTGATGCTGGCGGGAGTCGATATAATACAGGGAACGATCCGCATGCAGCGTTTCATAACGGTATTTAGCGCAGGCAATATCCGTTGTGGTATAAAGGTAACCGCCATCTTTTTTCTGGACGATAACTCCCATCGGTTCGCCTTCCTTGTTTTTAAATTCATCAAGGAAAACAACGGTAGCACCTTCACTTTCAACGGCTAAACCTTTCGCTTTAAGATCAGCAACAATTCCCGGTAGCATGCTGTTATACAGGCTTTCACCCATCACATCATCTTCAGTTAATGTGACATTTAAGCGGTGATAAGTTTCTTGGTTTTGTTGCATGGTGATGTCGACCAATTTACGCCACATTTTACGGCAGTATTCATCACCAGATTGTAATTTCACTACATAGCCGCGAGCGCGGACGGCGAAATCTTCATCTTCATCATAATGTTTTTTTGCTTCACGGTAGAACGCTTCGAGATCAGCCAGTGCCATATCGCTAGCATCTTCATTCTGGACTTTCTCTAGGTAAGCAATCAGCATACCGAACTGCGTACCCCAGTCACCAACGTGGTTAGCACGGATAACTTTATGGCCTAAAAACTCTTGGGTACGTGCGGCAGCATCACCAATAATGGTCGAGCGTAGGTGGCCGACATGCATCTGTTTTGCAACGTTCGGTGCAGAGTAATCAATGACGATAGTTTCTGGCTTAACTGGCGCGATACCTAGACGATCACTGGTCAACGCTTGCTCTGCATATGTAGCAACCCAAGTCGGGTCGATAAAAATATTGATGAAACCGGGACCGGCGATTTCAACTTTCGTTGCAATACCTTCAAGATCTAAATGGCTAACAATTTGCTCGGCCAGTTGTCGGGGAGGCATACCCATTTTTTTCGCTGCGCCCATCACACCATTGGCCTGATAGTCACCGAATTGCGCTTTAGCTGATTGACGCACAAGGGCATCACAGCCTTCTGGAGCTCCCGCTGCTAGCATTGCAGCACTCACTTTATCTGAAAGAATAGCCTGAATATTCACCGGATTACCTTAAATAACGAACATAGTTACCACATTGTGCCATCACATGCGCTGAACTAAAAGGTGGAAGAGAAAAATCGGCTGGTTTTATACCATATTTTGGGGGAGTCGTGCTACAGTCGGGGGAGTTTGTTTTCTTTTATTATTATCATTTCACTTGTTCTTAATGAGACAAATGATTTTGGCAGAGTAATTTTTAATGTTAGATTTCGATAAAATTCCCCAGTTGCAAGATCTTCAGCAGGACCTTCCACATTTTGAACGCAAGCTAACCAGTATGGCTCAAGCGTTAAATCTCTCTTTAACCGATTATTGCATCGATCATATTTCCGTACGTTGTCACCACATTGCAACCGCAGAACGTTGGCATGAAGGGCTCTTGCAATGCGCAGAGTTACTTTCGGATAATCTTATCAATGGGCGCCCAATCCGTTTATATGATTTGAAAAAGCCAATTCAAGTGGCGGGGCAGGATGTTTTTATTATCGAGTTACCATTTCCAAAGGATAAAATCTATCCCCAAGAGAGTTGGGAGCATATTGAAATGGTGATTGAGGTTGAGCCGGAAGTGTTAGAAAAAACAGCGCGATCTCTACTGCCGGAACCTTTGCCAGAAGGTTATTATTGTAAAGTCAGCCAGCCTAAAGGTCAGCAAGAAAGACTACCTAATCCTACATTAGCAGTGACAAATAACCTAATTACTATCAAATATCACCCATTTTCCCTTAGAAACATCGTTGAAAGCGAAAAATAAGTGATGGAATTAACGTTATTGATAATTACTTTTCGTTAACTCACCTACGGTGTGATGTTGCGCAGATAACATTTAACAAAAAGTGGCATATTAGCTGAATCGTTAATCGTAGAGTTATTTTTTGTAGTGACATTATTGGGTATTTTTAAGGAAGTGATCCTTACCACATTTTGGAGGTCTTCATGGCAAAACTGGAAATTTGCTGTTTTGGAATAGAGTGCGCACAAGTGGCTCAAGAATATGGTGCTGACCGTATTGAACTTTGCTCTGGAGCCGCAGATGGCGGGCTCACGCCGAGTTATGGATATTTAAAACTGGCTAGAGAAAAATTGCATATTCCAGTTCACCCGATCATCCGTCCTCGTGGCGGGGATTTTTGCTATAACATGAGCGAGTTCGATGCAATTCGCGAAGATTTGCTGATGATCAAGCAGATGGGGTTTCCCGGTGCGGTGATCGGATTGCTAGACCCTGAAGGGCGTATTGATATCGGAAGGATGCAGATCCTCATGGAAATTGCTGAAGGCATGGAAATCACGTTCCATCGTGCATTTGATATGTGCATTAATCCGTTACTCGCATTAGAGCAACTGAAAAACTTGGGCGTTGCACGTATTTTAACGTCAGGTCAGCAGCAAAGCGCTGAATTGGGTTTACCGCTATTGAAAGAGTTGCATGAAAAAAGCCGTGAAATTAATGGTCCCATTATTATGGCTGGAGCAGGGGTTCGCTTAGCGAATTTGACCAAGTTTATGGAGATTGGTTTAACCGAAGTGCATAGCTCGGCAGGAAAAACTGTACCATCGAGTATGAACTACCGCAAAGTAGGTGTCACAATGGCATCAAATAGTGAAAGTGATGAGTTTACGCATTATTGTGTGGATGGGTTGACGGTTGAAGCGATGAAAGGCTTTATTTCGATTACGGAAAAAGTATCGGCTTAAAAGGTAAATTCAGAATAGGACTGGCTGAATTTACAATAGAGAGCGTTAAAATTGAGGAAGGCTAAATTGTCTCCCTCATTTTTAAGACTATTTCGTTATTAGTCGATAAAAATACCGCAGTAAATTTTAAGGAAAAAATTATGTTGAAGAAAATTGTGTTAGCAACCTCCCTCTTTTTTATAACCACATCGACATTTGCTTTTTCACTAGCAGAAAAAGAAAAACACCAAAAAATTGAAACTGAAGTGGCTGCACAGGTTGAATTCGTCAATAAAATATGTGGGTCAAAAATTCAAGCCAGTTTTGATTGGGCAACGTTTTCAAAAGAACAGCTAGAAACTATAGGTATTGATGGTTATAGCAATGAAATGCTAAAGGGCATTACAAAGGTGTGTGAACGTTCAGAGTTAGCAAAACAATCGGTGAGCGAAAAAATTAAAAATATTACTTACTCATATGCGCAGCCTAGAGCCATTGAATTGAAAGAGGGAACGTTATATTTAGGTATTGATTTTGATGCAGCAAATGATGCGAAAGCAGTAGAAGAATATTTATTGAATAATTTGTAGTGAATTGTAGTGAATTGTAGTGAAAATCAAAAAAACGCCCATAATATTGGGCGTTCTCGTTTTTACGCTAATCCCTCAAATTAAGGTTTTTTCGCAATTAATATCGCTCTTAATGGTGCAGGATAACCTTCAATGGTTTTTGTTCCATCATTAGGATCTAAAAACTCAGCTAAAGACTCTGTTTTCATCCAGTCAGTACGGCGTTGTTCTTCTAATGAGGTCACCGCTTGGTCAACGATACGTACATCCACAAAACCACATTTCTCTAGCCAAACTTTTAGCATTTTAGCGGATGGAATAAAGTAAACATTGCGCATCTGGGCATAGCGGTCACCGGGGATCAAACATTGAAATTCATCACCTTCAACGACCAAGCTCTCTAACACTAATTCGCCTTCACTCACTAACTGATCTTTTAATTGATATAAATGGTCGAGTGGCGAACGGCGATGGTACAGAACTCCCATCGAAAAGACCGTATCAAAGGCTTTTAATGCAGGTAATTGCTCAATTCCTAAAGGTAACAAATGGGCGCGTTGATTATCGCCTAACAGTTTTCTTACGGCTTCAAATTGGCATAAAAACAGTTCTGTCGGGTCAATCCCCACCACAAATTCAGCCTGTTCACCGAGCATGCGCCACATATGGTAACCACTTCCACAGCCCACATCTAATACATAGCGGCCTTTAAGTGGCGAAATATGTGGCAGAACACGATCCCATTTCCAATCTGATCGCCATTCAGTATCGATATTCACGCCATACAGGGAAAATGGGCCTTTACGCCATGGTTTTAGCTGACCCAAAATATTATTTAGGCAGCGAGTTTCGCCGGAGGTTAGCTCAGGATCACGGGTTGCGGTAACACTGTTTTTTAAATCTAAATGGGTCGGGGTCATTGCTGGAAGGTTATCGAGCATTTTTTCCCATGAAGAGAACCCACCGTGCAGGCCTTGTTTTTTCCATTCAGCGAGTTGTGAAGGCAAGGTTTCTAGCCAGTGACTTAAAGGACCGATAGCAATTTGTTGATAGAAACGACCGAAATCTATCATGATTGACTCTCTTTTAACGCTAATAACGAACCAAAATTAAAACATTGGAACCAAACTTCACAATGGGCAAAACCAGCGCGCTTCAGACGGGCTTTGTGGGCTTCGACAGAGTCTGTCAGCATCACATTTTCCAACATACTGCGTTTTTGGCTAATTTCTAATTCGCTGTAGCCATTTGCCCGTTTAAAATCATGGTGCATATTGAACAGTAACTCGCCAATTTGTTGGTCTTCAAAATTAAATTTCTCCGAGAGAACTAAAATCCCACCCGGTAATAAACCTTGATAAATTTTAGCCAGCAACTGCTCGCGATCATCAGGATTCAAAAACTGTAATGTGAAGTTAAGGATAACCATTGACGCATTTTCAATATGAATATCGCGAATATCACCTTCGATTACATCCACGGGAGTTTGTGCTTTGTAAGCATCAATATGGCGGCGGCAGCGCTCGACCATAGCGGGGGAGTTATCGACAGAGATAATCTTACAGTTATCTACAGAAATATTGCGGCGTACCGATAAGGTTGCGGCACCGAGGGAACACCCGAGATCATAAACGTGACTATTGGGTGTGACAAAACGATCCGCAAGCATCCCAATCATGGTGATGATATTGGAGTAACCCGGTACAGAACGCTGGATCATATCGGGGAAGACTTCAGCCACTTTTTCATCAAAACTCCAATCACCTAAATTGGCAATTGGTGCAGAGAAAAGGCTATCTTTATGGTTTGGATCCTGACTTGACATATGATTTGTATTAAATAAGTAAAACAAAAGTAGTGGCGGATTGTAGCAGAAATCATCATGACCTGAAAACCAATCCGCACTGAGGGGAAAATTAAAGGGTAAAAGAGATCATTTGGACCCAAGGAAGATAGTAAGCATTGGCAATAATCATTAATGCCATTGAAAGATAAGTTCCAATCATGCCCATTCGACGATAGCTAACATCGTGGTTTTTAAGGCCATAAGAGTGCAGTAAACGACCAGCAATCAGAATAATGCCACACACATGGATCATCCAGACTTGCGCGCCATTCATCTCCATCAGTAGCAATAAAATAAGTGAGATTGGGATGTATTCAATGGCATTGCCATGTACCCGGATGGCTGTCTGCAATTCGTAAAAACCACCATCACCATAAGCCACACGGTACTGTGTCCGTAGCTTTACTACATTTAAAGATAATCTTAATAGCAGTAAGGCACCTAGTACAGCGTATAAGGAGCTGACCATTTTTTACACCATCCTCAAACATTTCAAAAAGTGAAAATGACTGAACATGTCGGTTATCGTAATGGATATAAATGACATTTCTTAAATTCTAAAACCTAATAGGTAAATCTACAAATGAAAATATGTATTTGCTTATTGTTTATCAGCGAATTATTCAATCAAACCATCGTTCTTTAACTGCGTTAAAATGGTTACCGCTGTTGATGAACAGCGTGAAAAATCTTGAGTTCCTAACCAAGCCAATTCAGCGATTTCAGCCGCGGGCTGAGGAGCACCTTGATAGTCGGCAAAATAGCAACGAATACGCACTTGAGTGCCATCTTGCTTACCATCGGCTAGCCCAGTGAATTCGCCATAAAAACGTAATGTTTCGGGGAGTAATACCAGCATCAATTCTTCATCAATTTCACGACAAAGTGCCTGTTGGTCGGTTTCATTTTGCTCACGTTTACCGCCCGGAATATAAAACAGGGTTTTATTGTGAGACCGCACCATAGCAACTTTACCGCCAGATAGCGTAATCAATCCTAATTTATCAATAATTTTAGCGTTCATAATCAATACCTTGCGATGGTCGTAAAAGAGCAGGTGCTGAACACCTGCTTATAGACTATTTTTTCTCGATGATTTTGACCAATTCATAGCGAACGCTAGGTGCATCTGCGGGAGGGTTTGGTACATCAAACTGTTGAACTTCTAGGACGTAATTATAGCCTGGCTCATAAGTGAAACCTTGAATAGAACCATAAAAATATTGCCAATCATCAGCAGGTTTTTCTTTCACTTTCATGCATTTCATTGGTGCAACGCCGACACAATCAGCAAGAGATGAGTCCACATAAAATGTTTTATTGTTGGTAGTAGGCTTCATTGTGTTGGTTGAGGCTCCAGTTTGGCATCCTGCAAGCAGAAAGATGACCGATGACGCGAGTAGCAGTTTTTTCATATAATTTCCTTTGGTTTCAGGCGATAAATGTCTGAATCGGAATAATTATAGCAAAGAGGACAGGGTAATAACTCCGAAAGAGGATAATAATTTAATAATCATTAAAATTTGATAATAAAAATTGATGTGGCCTATTTTATTGGATCATTTTCGCGGTTAAGCTACATAGCCAACTGTTTGTCTAGCAGAATTTCCTGTATAATGTCTGCCTTTTTTGACATTCTGAATTTTCAGCTAAATGTTCAGCAAAATGCCAAATTCCCGCAGCAAGCAAAAGCACAACAAGCTGAGTAAAAAGGATATTGTATGCGTACTAATTATTGTGGGCAGTTAAACATTGCTCATGAAGGCCAGAAGGTCACTCTTTGTGGATGGGTAAACCGCCGTCGTGACTTGGGTGGTTTGATTTTTATCGATATGCGTGACCGTGAAGGTATCGTTCAGGTTTTCTTCGATCCAGAGCGTAAAGACATATTTGAAAAAGCTTCAGAACTGCGTAATGAGTTCTGTATCCAAATCACAGGTACTGTACGCGCTCGCCCAGATAGCCAGAAAAATAAAGATATGGCGACGGGTGAAATTGAAGTCTTTGCTGAAGATCTGTTTGTCTTTAACAAATCCGAACCTCTGCCGTTAGATAGCAACCAAACCAATACGGAAGAGCGTCGTTTAAAATATCGCTATTTAGATTTACGTCGTCCTGACATGTCTGAACGGCTGCGTACTCGTGCGAAAATCACCAGTTTTGTTCGTAACTTTATGGACAACGAAGGTTTCCTGGATGTTGAAACGCCAATGCTGACTAAAGCGACACCAGAAGGTGCTCGTGACTACTTAGTACCAAGCCGTGTGCATAAAGGTAAATTTTATGCGCTGCCACAATCACCACAGCTGTTCAAACAGTTGCTGATGATGTCGGGTGTTGACCGTTATTATCAAATCGTAAAATGCTTCCGAGATGAAGATTTACGTGCTGACCGCCAACCTGAATTCACCCAGATCGATGTGGAAACTTCATTCATGAGCGCGGAACAAGTTCGCGAAGTGATGGAGCGCATGATCCGCAATTTGTGGCTTGAAGTGAAAGGTGTAGATCTAGGCAACTTCCCAATCATGACCTTTGCTGAAGCAATGCGCCGTTACGGTTCAGATAAACCTGACCTGCGTAACCCAATGGAACTGGTTGATGTTGCGGATATCGTGAAAAATGTCGAGTTCGCCGTGTTCTCTGGTCCAGCTAATGATCCTAAAGGTCGTGTTGCTGCCCTGAAAGTGCCGGGCGGTGCTGCAATGACCCGTAAACAAATTGATGAATACGGTAGCTTTGTTGGCATCTACGGCGCGAAAGGCTTAGCGTGGATGAAAGTTAACGAGCGTGCGAAAGGTTTAGAAGGTATTCAAAGCCCAGTTGCTAAGTTCCTTAGTTTAGACGTTATTGAGCAACTGCTGGAGCGTACAGGTGCCGCTGATGGCGATATCATTCTGTTTGGTGCCGGTGCGAAAAATGTGGTGACTGACTCAATGGGTGCACTCCGCTTGAAAGTTGGACGTGATTTCGAACTGACCAACTTGAATAGCTGGCAGCCTCTGTGGGTTATCGATTTCCCAATGTTTGAAGAAAACGGTGAAGGCGGCTTAACCGCAATGCACCACCCATTCACTTCACCAAAAGATTTATCACCTGAAGATCTGGCAAAAAATCCAGAAGATGCAGTGGCAAATGCCTATGATATGGTAATCAATGGTTATGAAGTCGGTGGGGGATCTGTACGTATTCACCGTGGTGAAATGCAGCAAACTGTCTTTGGGATTTTAGGTATTACTGAAGAAGAACAACGTGAGAAGTTCGGCTTCCTGTTAGATGCTCTGAAATATGGTACACCGCCACATGCTGGTTTAGCATTCGGTCTTGACCGCTTAGTTATGTTGTTAACAGGAACAGATAACATCCGTGATGTTATTGCATTCCCTAAAACAACCGCTGCGGCATGTTTAATGACCAATGCACCAAGTCATGCAAATCCTGATTCATTAACTGAACTGGCTATCGCTGTTGTGGCGAAAGAAGAAGAGTAATGAAAAATTATAAGCGCCCAGAATCTGTGTTAGTCATTATTGTGGCTGAAAATAGTGGGCGGGTGCTTATGATGCGGCGTAAAGACGACCCTGACTTTTGGCAATCTGTTACCGGAAGTCAGGAAGTTAATGAAAATACTTTTGATACAGCGCTTCGCGAAATTAAAGAAGAGACGGGTTTTGACCCGCAACCGAATCAGTTACATGATTTGTCGAAAAGTATCATTTTTGAAATTTTCCCGCATTTCAGGCATCGTTATGCACCCGATGTGACTCATTGTACAGAGCACTGGTTTAAATTGGTGCTCACTGATGAACAAACGCCATTGCTGACTGAACACACTGAATTTCGTTGGTTATCGCCGCAGCAAGCGGCTGATTTGACGAAGTCGTGGAGCAACAGCCAGGCTATTCTAGAATTTGCTGTTTAATTATTTATTGACGTTTTTGGAGATATTTCATGGCAGGTCATAGTAAATGGGCCAACACCAAACACCGTAAAGCGGCACAAGATGCTAAACGCGGTAAAATTTTCACTAAAATTATTCGTGAGCTGGTTACTGCTGCGCGTTTAGGCGGCGGAGACCCAGCAACTAACCCTCGTTTGCGTGCTGCTATCGATAAAGCATTATCTAACAACATGACTCGCGACACTTTAAACCGTGCTATCGCGCGTGGTGTGGGTAATGATGACAACGATAATATGGAAACCATCATTTATGAGGGTTACGGTCCAGGCGGCACCGCCGTGATGGTTGAATGTTTAAGTGACAACCGTAACCGTACTGTATCTGAAGTGCGTCATGCCTTCACCAAAACAGGTGGTAACTTGGGGACTGATGGTTCCGTTTCTTATCTGTTCACCAAGCGTGGTGTTATCACTTACGCACCGGGTGTTGATGAAGATGCGCTGATGGAAGCAGCACTTGAAGCTGGTGCTGACGACGTTGAAACGTATGATGATGGTGCAATTGATGTTTACACCACTTTTGAAACGTTCGGTGCTGTTAAAGACGCATTAGATGCTGCTGGTTTCACTAGCGAAGCCGCTGAAGTTTCTATGATCCCATCGATTACGGCAGAACTTGATGTTGAAACGGCACCAAAATTAATGCGCCTGATCGACATGTTAGAAGATTCAGATGATGTGCAAGAAGTTTATCACAACGGTGATATCTCTGATGAAGTTGCTGAGCAACTGTAATTAAGACGATGTCTGCGTAGAGAAAGCAGGCTGACCCCAGCCTGTTTTCTCTAACGCCTCTCAATCCTCATTTTCTCTTTTATTTGCTATAGTTATTGGTAGCAATGGTCCCTATTCGTTCGTTTTTCCTCCCGCGGTGTGGTTAACATCTGCTATCTCTCAAGATTGGATTGTGGTGAAAATTAGATGGGGATAAGATGATATGAATATTAATGAAGGACAATTATAGGTTTTATATGGCGATTATTCTGGGTATTGACCCTGGTTCACGGATCACAGGGTACGGTGTTATTCGCCAGCAAGGTAGGCAGCTACTGTATTTGGGGAGTGGGTGTATTCGTACTCAAGTTGATGATTTACCAAGCCGTCTGCAACGTATTTATGCGGGAGTCTCGGAAATTATCACCCAGTACCAACCGGATGTTTTATCTATCGAACAAGTTTTTATGGCAAAAAATGCGGATTCTGCATTGAAACTGGGGCAAGCTCGTGGGGTTGCCATTGTTGCTGCGGCTAATCAAAATATCCCGGTGTTTGAATATGCTGCACGTCAAGTAAAGCAGACAGTAGTGGGAACGGGAGCTGCGGAGAAAAGCCAAGTTCAGCACATGGTTAAATCGATTCTAAAATTATCAGCGAGTCCACAAGCTGATGCGGCAGACGCATTAGCGATTGCCATCACTCATTGCCATTTTAATCAAAACTTATTGAAGGTTGGGGATCCTCGCCTCGTATTGACCCGCGGAAGATTAAGATGAAGACTGGATATGCATCCAGCTTTTTTTGTGGTATAAACAGCGTTATGAAAAAACGAGATTTATTCATCTCGGTTCAGTCATTTAATTTGAGGGTATCAACGTGATTGGTCGTCTACGTGGCATCGTATTAGAAAAGCAACCTCCCATTGTTTTATTAGAACTTCAAGGTGTTGGTTATGAAGTTCATATGCCAATGACCTGTTTCTATGAATTACCCGACATTGGTCAAGAAGCGATTGTTTTTACGCATTTTGTCGTGAGAGAAGATGCCCAGCTTCTGTATGGCTTTAATGACAAACAAGAGCGCGCACTATTTAAAGAATTAATTAAGGTCAATGGCGTTGGCCCCAAACTGGCATTAGCCATTTTATCCGGTATGTCTGCTCAGCAATTTGTATCGGCGATTGAGCAGGAAGCTATTTCCTCATTAGTTAAATTACCGGGTATTGGTAAGAAAACGGCTGAACGTTTAGTTGTTGAAATGAAAGATCGTTTCAAAGGATTAAATGGTGACTTGTTCAACCCTATAAGTGACATTGATTTGCCAAGCGTGAAGAGCAAAGGTCCAAGCCAAGCTGATATTGAAGCGGAAGCCGCAGCAGCATTAATTGCTCTGGGTTATAAACCGCAAGAGGCTAGCCGAATGGTGAGTAAAGTTGCTAAACCAGATAGTGATTCCGAAACCCTGATCCGTGACGCCTTACGCGCAGCACTTTGATTGAGAGATTATTACGATGATTGAAGCCGATCGCCTAATTACCGCAGAAGTGTTGCATTCTGAAGAAGAAGCTATCGATCGCGCGATCCGACCGAAACTACTTGCTGAGTATATTGGGCAGCCGCAAGTCAAAGATCAGATGGAAATATTCATTCAGGCTGCCAAAATGCGTGGCGATGCGCTTGACCACCTGTTAATTTTTGGCCCTCCAGGATTAGGGAAAACAACCCTAGCAGGCATTGTTGCTAATGAACTTGGGGTAAATCTTCGTACAACATCGGGGCCTGTTTTGGAAAAAGCAGGGGATCTAGCTGCGATGCTGACTAACCTAGAGCCTCATGATGTGCTATTTATTGATGAAATTCATCGTCTCTCTCCGGTCGTAGAAGAGATTTTATATCCTGCGATGGAAGATTATCAATTGGATATCATGATTGGTGAGGGCCCCGCAGCTCGTTCCATCAAGATTGACTTGCCGCCATTTACGTTGATCGGTGCAACTACCCGAGCGGGTTCCTTAACATCTCCATTACGTGACCGATTTGGTATCGTCCAACGCTTAGAGTTTTATCAAGTTGACGATTTACAGCATATTGTGAAACGTAGCGCCCAATATATGGGGCTGGAAATCACGGAAGAGGGGGCATTACAAGTTGCGATGCGTTCTCGAGGCACGCCGAGGATCACTAACCGATTACTGCGCCGTGTACGCGATTTTGCTCAAGTTAAGGGTGATGGAACCATTGATGAAGCTATGGCAAATAAAGCGCTGGATATGCTCAATGTGGATGCCGCAGGTTTTGATTATCTCGACCGCAAATTATTGGTAGCAATCATTGATAAATTTATGGGCGGACCTGTAGGGGTAGATAACCTTGCCGCAGCGATTGGTGAGGAGCGAGAAACCATTGAAGATGTTCTTGAGCCTTATTTGATCCAACAAGGGTTTATTCAACGGACACCGAGGGGGCGTATGGCAACAGCTCATGCATATTCCCATTTTGGTTTAAAACCCAAAGAGATTTAAGTTTATTCCCCCTTATTGGGAAGGGGGATTAATTAAATATTAATTTGAATTTGGATCGAAAGTATAAGGTCCATCTTCATCAGGATCAGTTGGAATACCGTAGTCTAGCAGGCTATACAGATTTAAATTAGAGTCAGGTTTGCACGATTTCTTATTAACCAGCTTACCGTTTTTATAAACAGCAATCCCCTGAAAATACCAGCCCCTACCTTCCCCATCATAAAGCAAATAGCTAAATGGTCCATTTTGGAAACGGATATATATCGAGCCACCAGCGCTGAATGTTCCTTGCCCTACATAAATAGATTCTTGCCCTTTCGCATTGATTGGAAGTGTTATTTCAGTTTTACCTAAAGTCCCATAGCGATAAACAGGCACTTTTCCTGTCTCAACGACGACGCTGACCGTTTTGTTATTTTCTAGCTGGCAAGTATATTCAACTGCACTAGCAGATGCAGTAAATAATCCTAGTGCTAAACAAACGGCAATTTTCTTATACATATCAATAATCCAATCAATCCATATTAGGCTATAAGTATGGCGATGTATGGCGGGAAATGCGACAGAATAGTACGAAAATGGTGATGGCAATATGATTTTTCATTAATGTAACATGGACAAAAAAGCCCTAATTTAAAACAATTAGGGCTGGGTGTTGTAGGCGTCTGTAAATATTAATTTTTAGTTTTCACGCAAAGACTTAATACGAATAAGATTGCTGATGTTAATACAACAGAGGGACCGGCTGGTGTATCGTAAAATGCAGATAAGGTTAAGCCACCGGTTACTGATACCATGCCAATCAATACTGCAATTAACGCCATTTGTTCCGGTGTTCTAGCAAAACGTCTTGCAGTCGCGGCGGGAATGATTAATAGAGACGTAATAATCAAGGCGCCAACAAATTTCATGGCAATACCGATCGTTAATGCGGTCACCATCATTAATAATAGGCGAGAGCGTCGTAGGTTTATTCCGTCTACAAAAGCCAGTTCAGCACTGACCGTCATTGATAAAAGTGCCCGCCAACGATAAAAAAGCAACCCACAAACGACAACAACGCCAATCAAAATCGTTATAATATCTTCGTAAGTTACTGATAGTAAGTCACCAAATAAATATGCCATGAGGTCAACACGGACATTCGCCATTAAGCTAACAACAACTAGACCTAATGAAAGTGAACTGTGAGCCATAATGCCGAGTAGGGTATCGACCGCCAGTTGTGGACGTTTTTCTAACCACACTAAAATCAATGCTAACAGTAATGTGACGGCGATAACGGCATAGAATGGATTAATGTTCAGTAACAAACCGAATGCAACGCCTAATAGAGAGGCATGAGCGAGAGTGTCGCCAAAATAGGACATTCGACGCCAAACAACAAATGAGCCAAGTGGGCCCGCAGCGATAGCGAGCAACATACCTGCAATCCATCCAGGTAACAATAACTCAATCATGGCGGCAATCCTTGCTATGTTGATGGGATAAAATCACGTTACCTTCTAAATCATGTTGATGATTGTGCTGGTGGCGGTATACCCCAAGCTGTTGGGCTCCACGATAGCCGAACATAGCGACAAATTCTGGGTGATTGGAGACGACATCGGGTGCTCCAGAGCAGCAAATATGCCCATTAATGCACAAGACTTGATCAGTTTTTGCCATGACTAGGTGAAGGTCGTGGGAAACCATAAGAACCGCGCAACCAAGTTCGGTTCTAAGTTGGTTGATTAAATCATACAGAGCAACTTGCCCGTTGATATCCACCCCTTGAGCGGGTTCATCGAGAACAAGTAAGTCAGGTTTATTGAGAAGGGCACGAGCAAGAAGAACGCGTTGAGTTTCGCCTCCGGATAATTTTTGCATTGGCTGACCAATTAAATGAGTGGCTTTAACGCGTTCAAGTGCAGGTAATAAATGTTCTGAGCGGACACCTTGTTTAAGCATCATAAACCGTTTTACGGTTAAAGGTAGAGTGGTATCCAAGTGGAGTTTTTGCGGTACATAACCGATAGACAAAGATGACGCTCTATCTACGACGCCTGACGTAGGTGCTAATAGCCCCAAAACGACGCGCACAATTGTGGATTTTCCAGCGCCATTGGGACCTAAAAGCGTTAAGATTTCGCCTTTATTGAGAGTAAAGGAGACATCGTTTAAAACGACTTTATCGCCAAAAGAGACAGATATTTTATTTAAAGATAATAATGGTTGCATATAGGAAATATCTTGCAGAAATCAAGTTATGTTATATTATAACATTTTGAAATTAAGATCACGGAAAAATGTTCATGATACACAAAACGAAATTTATTGCCCGTAAATTCCTCTGCAAAGCTGCTGTAGCCACTGTATTAACAACAACTTTATTACCGATGGCAAATGCTGATGTAGTGGCATCTATCCGTCCTTTAGCATTTATCGCAGCAGGCATTGCGGATGGTGTGACTGGAACGCAAGTCTTATTACCTGATGGTGCTTCACCACATGATTATGCACTGAAACCATCAGATTTAAAAAAAATTAAACAGGCAGATTTGTTTGTCTGGGTAGGACCGGAACTAGAAATGTTTTTAGAAAAGCCAATCAGTACGTTACCACAGAATAAACGTCTGGCATTGGCTGAACAGAAAAATATTCATTCATTATTAATGTCAGAAGCTCACGAGGAGGAAGAAAGCCACGAACATGCTAGCGAAGCTAACCATGATGAGGATCACGGTCATCATCACCATGGTGAGTATAATATGCACATTTGGTTATCACCAGAAATTGCAAATTTGGCAGCATTAGATATTTATGAGCGTTTAGTAGAGCTTTATCCTGACCAAAAAGATAAGCTGGACGTAAACCTTCGTAAATTCAAAGAAAACATGGCGCAAAGCGATAAAAAAATTGCTAGTATTTTAGTATCGGCTAAGAATAAAGGATATTTTGTTTTTCACGATGCCTATGGCTACTTTGAAAAACACTATCAGCTGGCTCCTTTGGGGCATTTTACGATAAATCCCGAGATTCAGCCCGGTGCACAAAAATTGCATCAAATACGAACACAACTGGTTGAGCATAAAGCGCAATGCGTTTTTGCTGAGCCACAATTCAGGCCTGCTGTTATCGAAAGTGTAGCGAAAAATACGGGAGTCAAAATGGGTACTCTCGACCCGCTCGGTAGTGGGCTGGCAATCGGTCCAGATAGCTACATGAAATTTCTGACTCAATTGTCAGAGCAATATGCAAGCTGCCTGAATTAAGAATAGAGGAATAGTTTAAAGTGCAGCAAATGGTAAGTGGTATTGTACAAGCCTTTAGCGGGCTGTCCAAAACCCATAAGATTGTGTTAAGCACACTCACCGTCGCAACAATGGCCGTCGCAATATGGCGGCCTGTTCATATACCAGCTAACCACGAAAGTGACATTTCACCTGACACGGTCATCCCTTTTTCGCAATTTGCTACTGAACTTGAAGGGGATGACCTTATTCAAGATAGCAGTGAACAGTTGCCTGATGAGGGGGTTGCCGATGCAGATAGTGATGCAGCCGATGGCACGCCGCTCGCTCATGAATATGTTGTCTCAAGTGGCGATAATCTAACTTCCATTTTAACTCAGTTTGGTATTGAAGCTGGGGATGTTGCAACGCTTTCTAATCAACATAAATCATTACGTAATCTCAAAATTGGTCAAACACTCAGCTGGACATTGACGGCTGACGGAGAGTTAGAATCTTTAACTTGGGATGTCTCTCGCCGTGAAACTCGCGTATTTAAACGCATCGGTGCGACGAATAAATTTGAAGAAGTTAAAGAAATTCGCACGGGTGACTGGGTTAACAGTGTGATGACTGGCTCTATTAATGGCACATTTGCTCAAAGTATAAGCAAGGCAGGCTTAACACGTAATGAAGGCCGTGAAGTGACAAAAGCACTCCAGTGGCAAGTTGAGTTCAGCAAATTGAAAAAAGGCGACAAATTTACTGTTCTAATGAGTCGTGAAATGCTTAATGGTACCCATGAGCAGAGCCAATTAGTTGGGGTTCGCTTACAAACCGGCGGCAAAAATTATTATGCATTCCGAGCGGAAGATGGTCGTTATTATGACAGCGAAGGTAATGGTTTAGAACGCGGTTTCTTACGCTTCCCAACCGTGAAACAATTTAGAGTTTCTTCCCACTTTAATCCACGTCGAGTGAACCCTGTGACGGGGCGAGTCGCTCCTCACAAAGGTGTCGATTTCTCAATGCCTGTAGGTACGCCGGTTCTTGCTGTCGGTGATGGAGAAGTCATCGTGGCGAAATACAGTGGTGCAGCGGGTAACTTTATTGCAATTCGTCATGGTCGCCAATATACGACTCGTTATATGCACTTACGCCAATTATTGGTAAAACCGGGTCAAAAAGTTAAGCGTGGTGACCGGATTGCATTATCGGGTAATACAGGGCGTTCAACAGGGCCCCATTTGCACTTTGAAATGTGGGTTAACCAACAAGCAGTGAATCCGTTAACGGCAAAATTACCAAGCTCTGGTGGCTTATCAGGTAAAGACCGTAAAGAGTATTTAGAGCTTGTGAAAGAGACTAAATCTCAGCTTAAATTGAAATAATAAGTTTAGTTTTTCATTGTAATAACTGGCAGATACTTGTGTCTGCCAGTTTTTTTTGTAATGCTTTCATAACGACACTGATAGGTTATGAAAGATAGCCATAATTCTTTGGGTATAAGATGAATAAAGAAAAAGATACCGATAGCAAAAAAGGCTATGTGCCAACATTTCATAAATCGTATTTATTACCAAAATATTGGGGAGTGTGGCTAGGTGCTGCGGTCTTTGTGGGGCTCTCTTATATTCCGGTAAAAGTACGAGATCCAATGTTAGCAAAAATCGGTAAATGGGTCGGAAAGTTGGCAAAAAGTGCCCGTCGTCGAGCTAAAATCAATTTACTCTACTGTTTTCCTGAATATACAGAAGAGCAAAGAGAGCAATTGGTCGATAGGATGTTTGAAACGGCACCACAGTCATTTGTTATGCTAGCTGAATTATGTATTCGAGGATCAAAACGCACTTTAGAACGTACTCAGTGGCACAATATGCAGATCATTGAGCGATTGAAAGAGCAGAAAAGTAATGTGATTTTTATGGTTCCCCATGGATGGGCGGTTGACGCTCCTGCCATGTTGTTGGCAGCAATGGGCCAAAATATGGCAGCGATGTTCCACCATCAAAAAAACCCGGTTGCAGATTATTTATGGAATAAAGCCCGCTATCATTTTGGCGGTCGCCTACATTCACGGGAAGCGGGTATTAAACCATTCATAGCCTCGGTTAGGCAAGGTTTCTGGGGGTTCTATCTGCCTGATCAAGATCATGGAGCAGAGCATAGTGAATTTGTGGATTTTTTTGGTACCTATAAAGCAACATTACCGGCTATTGGGCGCTTAATGAAAGTTTGTAAGGCTAAAATTGTTCCGCTGTTTCCGGTGTACGATCATATTAATCACCAACTCCATATTTATATTCGTGAACCTATGGATGATATCGATGGCCAAGATGATACATACATCGCTCGCCGTATGAATGAAGAGCTTGAGTATTTAGTTGAGCCACATCCTGAACAGTACACGTGGATACTTAAATTATTAAAAACGAGAAAAGAAGGGGAGATAGAGCCTTATCAACGCAAAGACCTCTATCGATAACATCCATTACTGTTAAATAAAAAACCACGATATTAATAAATCGTGGTTTTTTTTCGTAATTAATATTTGTATTAATTAATAATATAAATTGAATATAAAATATGGTTCAAGGTCGATATCCCATAGATGATATTTAAATCTTATTGTTATATTCTTTTGGAATAAAATCATCCGGGATATTGGCTTGGAGATATGATGGAAAAAACAAAAACAACGTTAGACCAATGGTTTACCTTACAAGCAATAGTAGACTATGGTGGTTTTGCTCAAGCGGCGGAAGCATTACATAAAACACAATCATCGATTAGCTATACAATAAATAAATTAGAACAAACATTAGATACTAAAATATTTGTATTAGAAAAACGTCGAGCGATACTGACTAAGCAAGGTGAACAATTACTCGAACTATCTAGAGAGATGACGAATAAAGCCATTTCATTAGAAACGACAGCTAAATTTCTCAATAAAAACATTAATAACAAAATTAAAATAATTACAGATACATTATATAAAAATGATGAATTAATTAAGAGGGTTGGGGGGTTAATTAAAAGTAAAAAAAACTATGATATTGAGTTAGATAAGAAATTATTAACGAAATCAAATATCATGGCATTGAAGGATTTTGATCTTCTTATTACACATCATTATATAGAGTCATTAAACCCCATCTTATTAGGGGAGGTTGAGGCTGTTTTAGTGATTGATTCTAATAATAAGCTGAAGTTGCATCAAATGGATAAAGTCGTTCAGGAACTTGAATATATCCCTCAGATTGTATTGTCTTCTTCATTTCAAGATACAATAAAAAGTATACAGATGGTTAAAGTAGATAGTATAGAAACGGCAATTACACTGGTAAAAAATTCAGTTGGTTATGCTTGGTTACCTAAAAATAGAATCAATGAGGCTATTAATGATAAATCATTAATAGCCTTGGAAAATACATTTGGAAGAATGAGCTATAAATTCTATATGTATATGAATAAGAATTCATCGATAAATGACATGATAATTAATTATCTTTTCTATAGTAAGTAAATCAATCAGGCTAGGTTTTAAATTTTAAATACAAAAATCATAAATTTTTTTGATGTAGTTTGAAAATTTTCAATGTAACCATTCTTTAACTTAATTAACTTCTGGTGTTATATTTCCATCCGGCATCATTACTCATATTCAGTTATTCATGGAAGCTTTATGAATAATTTAAAATTTATCTATAGGAAATATTATGTACATTTTAAATAAAATATTAATGGTTATAGGGATTAGCTTAACTATGGCAATGAATACAGTTGCTTTTGCCTCTGGGACGATCAATTTTACAGGGGAAATTACTGAGAAAGCCTGTACCGTTGATAGCCAATCTCGTAATTTAAATATCGATCTTGGAACTGTTTCAACTAAAAGTTTATCAGCACAAGGGAAAGTTGCTGGTTTGAATAATTTTATGATCAAGCTGGTTGATTGCCCTGAAGACAGCAAAGTTACTGTTAAATTTGGAGGTACTCGTGATACGGCAGATCATGACCTTCTCGCACTGAATCAAGGTGATGGAACGGCTAAAAATGTAGGGATTGCACTTTATGAAAAAGATGCGGTTTCACAGATTAAGCTTTACCAAGACACCAAAGAAGTTACAGTGAAAGGCGGAGCTGTAGATTTGGAGTATGTTGCTTTGTATAAAGCAACAGGAGCGGCAACTGCGGGGCAAGCGAATAGTAGCACAGTATACAGTATTCAATATCAATAATATTAGGGGTGGCGGCTGTCACCCCTAACCTTTCGAATAGGTCATAACAGGCTACTCATGCATTTTTTAACATTATTTTTACTATCTTGTTTTTCTCTATCTGTACTTGCTTCAGGAATCAGTATAGGAGGAACACGGTTTGTGTATGTCGATAATAAGCGGGAAATAATCATTCCTATATTGAATAGTAATAAAGAAAAACCATTTTTAATTCAAAGTTGGGTGACGGGTTTTGAAAATGAGACTAAAGCGCCATTTATTGCGACGCCCCCATTATTTAGAGTTGAGCCTGATAGCCATGGGACTGCTCGAATTGCTTATCTGGGGGAATCATTATCCTCTAATGAAGAGAAATTGTATTTACTAAATATAAAATCAATTCCTCCTAAGCGTGATGATATTGAAAATGAATTGCAAATTATTATTAATTCCCAATTTAAATTATTTCTACGCTCTAAGGATATACAGCCGTTAAATTTTGATGATGTGAATATTATCAGGAAAAAAAACAGATTATGGATTAAAAACAATACACCATATCATTTATCAATTAAAAGTGTATTCATTGATAGCCACAACATCCAAACTTCCAAGATGGTATATCCATGGGAAGAAAAACAGATTTCCAATAAAAATATTGGCACAGAGCAATCAGTAACAATTGAATTTATTAATGACTATGGAGCGATCATTGAAAAAAATTAAGGAAGAGTATAAAGAATGGAAATACATTATTTAAAATTTAACTTATTGAGTCATCAGTGGATTGTTTTTGCTAGTACATTATTATTTCCTGTTTTGACAAAAGCGAATGAAGAGTTTGACATTAATGCAATAAATACAGGAGTAGAAAATCAAGTTACTGATGTGTCAACATTAGATTATTTTTCATATCCACAAGGTCAACTTCCCGGAACATATCAACTCGATATTTTTATTAACAATCATAAAATCGACAATGACAAAATCGAAATATTCTATGATAAAAATACCACTAAATTGATTCCTAAAATTACAAAAAAACAGCTAATCAAGTGGGGTATAAAATCATCAGTGAGTACTTCATTTGAGTCTTTATCTCTAGATGAAGATATTCATCCTATAGAAAACGTAATTGTAGGCGCTAATATTTATTATGATTTTTTTCTAAATCAACTGCATTTAAGCATTCCTCAGGTTGGGATAAATTCAGTCTTTCGTGGGTATGTAGATCCTGCGGAATGGGATGATGGAATAAACACCCTGTTTACAAATTATAGTCTGCGTTACAGCCAGTATTGGGGAAAAACCAATAAGAGCCAAAATATTTTTTTGGGACTACATAGCGGCATAAATTTTGGTGCATGGCGAGCAAGAAATCAAAGCCATTATAGCTATGGAGGAAATAACGCAAATCTAAATAGTTTACAAACTTTTATTGAACGAGATATACGCACACTAAATAGCCATTTTACGATGGGAGAAATTACAACGGATAATGGTGTGATGGAGGTTTTTCCTTACCTTGGTATGCAGTTAATGTCTGAGGAAAGTATGTTAGCCCAAAGTCAAAGGGGATTTGCACCGATAATCAAGGGAATTGCACAAACTAATGCCCATATCACCGTTACTCAAAATAACCAGCTAATTTATCAAACGGATGTACCCGCGGGAGAGTTTGTTATTAATGACCTTTATTCCATGGCTAATAGCGGTGACTTAAATATCAGTATTGAAGAAATGAGTGGCACAACTAGAAATTATACTCAGCCATTTTCTGCACTTCCTATTATGCAAAGAGCGGGAACACTAAAATACAGCATCGACATGGGGAAATATCAAGGGGAGCAAGGTGTAAGGTTTCCGTACTTTGCCAAATTGATAGGGACATATGGTTTACCGAATCATCTAGCACATTATGGTCATCCATCTGTACTGGGTGGCGTATTAATTTCCCAAGATTATCAATCCTATATATTAGGTGGCGGGCTTAATTTAGGGAGACTTGGCGCTGTATCTACGGACTTTACTTATTCCTCATCAGAATTTATTAACAAGGTTAAAATAGCAGGGCGGGTTTACCGAGTACAGTATGCTAAATATCTGCAAAATAGTGGCACAGGTATTAATTTATCATTGCTTCATTATGCTTCAGCAAACTATGTCAATTTTGTGGATTCTAATTCTCGTTTTCGTGAAGGACGGGGACGAAAGCAACGATTACAGGCAGTAATGACCCAGTCAGTGGGTTATACGGGGTATTTGTCACTGAATGGTTTTCAGCAGTCTTACTGGGGGCATGATGGCGTTGATAATAGTATTACTGCCAATTTCAGTTCTCAGTATCAAGGGATGAATTTAAGTGTTTCCTATAGTTATACACAACAATATGATCAACAGGATAATGATGGGATATTAGCCTTTAATCTGAATATGCCATTTTCATGGAAGAAACAGCATTATTGGGGAAATGCTAGTTATCAAACGAGTCGACATGGTGATCCCTCCAGTGTTCTGAGTATTAATGGAATTGCTTTCGATGACGATCAATTACATTACGATTTATCTCAACGATATAACCATAATAACCAGCAAGTGGGTTACGGGCTTAGAACTCACTATCTGAGCTCCAAAGGTGAATATGGGCTTGGTGTGGATTATAGCTCTGACCATCGTTCTATTAATGGAACCGTTTCTGGTGGGCTTTTATTGCATAGCGGTGGACTCACTGCATCCCGTAATTTTTATGACTCTGCTGTATTAGTTAACGCCCCCAATATTCCCAACTTAAAAATTACCAATGTCCCTTCGCTCTATACCAATACCCATGGATATGCATTGATCCCAATGGCAAGTCGCTATGAGCGTAATAACGTGAGTATCGACGCTTCAACACTCGCAGGTAACTATGATATTCCGATAAATACCAAGACCGTCGTGCCGACTCAAGGAGCCATTGTTCTTGCTGATTTTGAGGTTAAACGTGGGGGGAGAATTTTACTTAAACTAAAGACCAAGGGGAACCAAGTTGCCTTGGGTTCACAGGTTAATGCGTTAGTGAGTGAACAGGTGGTGGCAACGGGGATGGTCGCGAATGATGGCGAAGTCTACCTCAGCGGGGTACCTGAACAAAGCGTAATCCAAGCAATATGGGGAGTGGGAACGGAAAATCAATGTCAACTTTCTCTCACAATTGATATGGAAAATACAAATATTCAATTTATTGAAGGGGAATGTAAATAGGAAACGTCATGAACAAATGGATAATTTATATTACAGCACTATTTTATTGTCCTTCTGTGTTTGCAGAATATCGAGCTGAATTTAGTTCCTATACAGTATCTATCCCTAAAACTTTGTATGTACCTAAAAATACGCCAATAAATACATTGTTGGCGACGGTTGATTTGGGGACGTTTACACCATGGGTATGGTGGAATGAACAGGGTATAACGCGGGTTGGAATTAATTTACCGGGTATATTTGATGACCATTACAGTATTTCTGGTGTTGGCGCGATTAAAGAAATTGGGGATTCAGGAATTGGTTTTGCATTGCATGGTGTGGTGAATAGCCCTTGCTCTGGGAGAGGTTATGTTAATGGGCGCAACCAGCGCGATGGCAATCCAGCTAATCGATTGTTATGCCCTTCAACGTTATCAACTAGCCACTATAATATTAGTTTGAAAGTCGCATTTTATAAGGTCCGTCCGCAAGTAAAAACACAGTGGATTCCTAGTACGAAGGCGGCTATGTTGATATTATTTAATGATAAATTCATTGCACAAGATAGCTATGGAAATTTTGAACCGACAATTTGGTTGAGCCCGATTAATGTTATCTCTAATGGTTGCGAGGTCAAAAATCCATTGATCAGTGTCTCGCTGAATAAAGTAGAAAAAAGCGCTTTTAAGGGTGTCGGAACGACGAGCTCTGATGAGCGAAAACGATTTAAGATTGAACTGGAGTGCGACGCAGGATCCGCGATTAAAATCACCTTTATTGGCAACCAGGACCTAAGTGGAATCGCGGGAACGATAGCTTTAAATAATCGTTCTCATAGGGAGACGGCGAAAGGATTTGGAATTCAGATTAAACATAAAGGGAAACCGATTAAACTCAACCAAAAGATGCTAATAACTCGCTCAAATCAGACGGTGCAATACAGTATTCCTCTTGAAGCGGCTTATGTTCAAACTGAACAGACAACACGGGCGGGTAAAGCTGAAGGGACATTGCAATTTAATCTACAATACGAGTAAGTAATACAAATATTAAAGGGAGCAAATTGCTCCCTTTTGGTGCGGAATGATTTATTGATAAATCATTCAACAACTAAGATACGACAAGTATTGGTGCTTCCAACGGTTCCCATTTGGTCACCTTGGGTAACTAATACAATATCACCAGCCATCAGGTAGCCATTATCGCGCAAACGCGTTACAGCCTCGCTTGCCGCAGCAATACCATCAGTATGGGTGTTACAAAATACTGGTGTGACACCACGGTACAGAGAGCATTGATTCAATGTTTTTTCATGGCGTGACATAGCAAAAATAGGTAAGCCAGAACTAATACGAGACATTATGCGTGCAGTGCGTCCTGATTCGGTCATAGCGATAATAGCTTTGACTCCTTTCAGGTGGTTAGCGGCATACATAGTTGACATCGCAATGGCATCTTCTGAGCTTTCGAATTCAGCATCTAAACGGTGTTTAGAAATATTCAAGCCCGGCATTTTTTCTGCGCCAAAACAAACCTGAGCCATTGCGGCTACAGTTTCCGCTGGATATTGTCCTGCCGCAGTTTCCGCAGATAACATAACGGCATCTGTACCATCTAATACAGCGTTCGCGACGTCCATAACCTCTGCACGAGTTGGCATTGGGTTAGTGATCATCGATTCCATCATCTGAGTGGCAGTGATGACGACACGGTTGAGCTGGCGAGAACGGCGGATCAGTTTTTTCTGTACAGCGACCAATTCAGGGTCACCAATTTCCACACCTAAATCGCCACGGGCGACCATGACAACGTCGGAAGCGAGAATAACTTCATCCATGACTTCATCGGTAGCAACGGCTTCTGCACGTTCAACTTTAGCCACTATCTGACATTCACAACCCGCATCACGAGCTAAACGACGAGCGTAATCTAAATCTTCACCTGAACGAGGGAATGAAACTGCTAAGAAATCAACACCAATTTTAGCCGCGGTTTTAATGTCTTCTTTATCTTTTTCAGTCAGCGCTTCAGCTGAAAGACCGCCACCAAGCTTATTGATGCCTTTATTATTTGAAAGTTGTCCACCAACAGTGACTTCAGTAAATACTTGTAACCCTTTGACTTCGCGAACTTTGAGTTGAACTCGACCATCATCAAGAAGCAGGATATCACCTGGAACGACATCAGCAGGAAGACCTTTATAGTCAATGCCCACTTTTTGTTGGTCGCCTTCACCTTTACCGAGTGACGCATCTAACGTGAATTTATCGCCAATATTGAGGAAGACTTTACCGTCTTTGAAAGTAGAAACACGAATTTTTGGACCTTGTAGATCCCCGAGGATGGCTACGTGGCGACCTAAGCGGGCTGCAATCTCTCGCACTTTATTCGCGCGCGCCATGTGGTCTTCAGGAGTTCCGTGTGAGAAGTTGAGACGCACAACGTTAGCACCAGCATTGATAATTTTTTCTAGATTATTATCGCGATCGGTTGCTGGACCAAGGGTTGTAACAATTTTAGTTCTTCTAAGCCGTCTAGACATGTATTACTCCGTGACCTGTAATGGTACAAATATAAGTGAAACCATTTCACTCCATTTCGAAACCTATTTACTGCAAATAAGGGTGCTGACACGAGCACAGCTATTATATACAGCAAATTTGTTAATGCTATCAGGCGAACAAAAGTATTTGGCCTGACAGTCTTATATCGTGCTCTTCAACATTGTTATTTCTTTCAGACGTTATCAAACCGCGAATCGCGTAATGCTTCTTTGACGCGTTTCAAGTTATCTCTAAATTTTTCGCCTCTTCGCAAAGTAAATCCAGTTGTCAAGACGTCGATCACAGCAAGTTGAGCCATTCTAGAAACCATTGGCATATACATATCAGTATCTTCAGGGACATCGATAATAATCGATAGGGTGGCTTCGAGAGAAAGAGGGGAATCTTCAGAAGTAATTGCAATCACGGTTGCATCATTACTGCGAGCAAGTTGCGCCATATCAACCAATGCTTTAGTTCTTCCTGTGTGTGAGATAAGCACAATCACATCTCCGTCACCACTATTCATACAGCTCATGCGTTGCATCACAATATCATCGAAGTATATGACTGGAATATTAAAGCGAAAAAATTTGTTCATAGCATCATGGGCGACAGCCGCGGAGGCGCCAAAGCCAAAAAAGCTAATTTTTCGTGCTTGAGTTAACAAATCGACGGCTCGGTTAATGGCGCTAATATCTAACGTGTGTTTCACGTTGTCTAATCCCGCCATCGCCGATTCAAAAATTTTATGGGTATAGGTATTAACCGTATCTGTTTCTTCAATATGACGATTAACATAAGGTGTTCCATTAGCAATATTTTGTGCCAATTTTAATTTGAAATCGGGGAAACCCTTGGTTTCCATTTTACGGCAAAACCGATTGACGGTAGGCTCGCTGACTTCTGCCAATTCTGCCAAGGCCGCAATACTCAAATGAATGGCTTTTTGGGGCATACCTAAAATTACTTCTGCCACTTTTTTTTCTGATTTACTTAAAAAATCGAGGCTGGTTTTCATTTGTTCTAAAATATTCATATAACAAAAGTGCCTATTTCAGCGAAAGGAGAAATTTTTATGCCATCAGGGTATTGTGGCGTTACTATTTCAATAAGAGTGAAAATATACTACCTCTTAGAGGTAAGCCATCTAAACACGTAGGGCAATTAAGGGCTTTTTTACGAAAGTATGACCCGTATCTAATTTTCGGCTCAGTAAACTCACTACAAAATCGGTTATTTTCTTACAAAGGCTGTAACCATTCAGTTATTTAGTTTTCTAAAATTCAACGTGGTATGCTGGATTTTTCAGCATAAAAACTGTGACCAGTATCATCAATATTTACGGAACAGAAGCAAAAAGGTACATTAGCGGGCAACGGTCAATTTTTCATAACAATAATGCTCAGAGCCTATCCCATTAGACAGACATAAATTCGCAGGCTAATGGGATAGATTCTAAATTCCGCAAATTGAGGAGAACCAACATGGCGGTACATAATGCTGCTCAAGCTTGTGACTTGATTATATTCGGCACTAAGGGTGACCTAGCCCGTCGCAAGTTACTTCCTTCGCTATATCAATTGGAAAAAGCAGGTTATATCCATCCAGATACCCGCATTATCGGCGTTGGTCGCGCTCAATGGGAACAGAACGACTATATAGAGTTTGTCGAAAAAGCGTTAAATGAATTCTTAAAAGAAAAATTAGACCCCGAACTTTGGCGTCGATTAAGTGCGCGTTTGGATTTTTGTAACCTAGACGTCAACGAGACAGATAACTTTGTCCGCCTCGCTGAGATGTTAAAGCAGGATACTCAACCTGCCATCCATTATTTTGCAATGCCACCGAATACATTTGGCGCAGTGTGCCATGGTCTGGGTCATGCAGGTCTGAATAAACAGCCAAACCGCGTTGTAATGGAAAAACCATTGGGTACAAACTTGGCTTCTTCTCAAGAAATTAATAATGAAGTGGCTAAATATTTTGAAGAGAACCAAGTTTACCGAATTGACCATTATCTTGGTAAAGAAACCGTATTAAACCTGTTAGCGCTACGTTTTGCGAACTCACTATTTATCAACAACTGGGATAATCGCACGATTGACCATGTGCAGATTACCGTTGCGGAAGAAGTGGGTATTGAAGGGCGTTGGGGTTATTTTGACCAAGCTGGCCAAATGCGTGATATGGTGCAAAACCATTTACTGCAAATTTTAACCATGATTGCGATGTCTCCTCCTGCGGATTTAACCACAGATCGTATTCGTGATGAGAAAGTAAAAGTTTTGCGCTCATTACGCCGTATTGACCATACTAACATTCGTGAAAAAGCGGTTCGTGGTCAATATACAGCGGGTTTTGTTCAAGGTAAAAAAGTGCCTGGCTATTTAGAGGAAGAGGGTGCTAATAAGCAGAGTATGACCGAGTCCTTTGTCGCACTGCGTGTTGACATTGATGACTGGCGTTGGGCTGGCGTTCCTTTCTACCTACGTACAGGGAAACGTTTACCAGCAAAATGTTCAGAAGTGGTGGTGTATTTTAAAAAGCCTGCGCTGAATATTTTCTCTGATAGTTACCAAGATTTACCGCAGAACAAATTAACCATTCGTCTGCAACCAGATGAAGGGATTGATATCGAGATCATGAACAAAGCACCGGGCTTGGATCATAAGCACCGCTTACAAACCACCAAACTGGATTTAAGTTTCTCTGAGACCTTTAATCAAACTCATCTCGCTGATGCTTACGAACGTTTATTATTAGAAGCCATGCGTGGTATCCAGGCATTGTTCGTTCGCCGTGATGAAGTTGAAGAAGCATGGAAATGGGTTGATTCCATCATGGAGGCTTGGGCGATGGATAACGATATGCCAAAACCTTACCAAGCGGGAACATGGGGACCGATTGCTTCTGTTGCGATGATTGCTCGTGATGGTCGTTCATGGAACGAGTTTGAATAAAATACATTGAGTTTCATTGTGAAGGCCCTAGTTAAATATAGGGCCTTTTTTATACCACGAAGAACTAGAGTACTAACTCGCTACGTCCTGTCGCTGCCATATGAATGATCCCTTGTTCGATACGCAAACATGCCATTTTAGCCGCATCAGGAACGGACAAACCTGCTAATAATTGAGCGGTAAGTTCTGCACCAAATAAATCACCAGTGCCCTTTGGCGTGACAGGGTAACGTTTATGACGAATGACGGCCACATCTTGTTTGGTAACACACACCACTTCAATGCTCTCATCATCTGGCTGAAAGGCGCTAGTAATAATAACCCACTGGGTATAACCCTTTAATAATGATCGAGCTGCTCGAGTCGCATCCTCAAGGGTATGAATTTGTTGCCCACTGAGCGTTGAAAGCTCAAATTTGTTGGGAATAATGCCTGTGGCAAGCGGAATGACTTCATGGCGATAGACATCAGCAATTTCAGGTGGAATATAAAAGCCACTATCTTCATCTCCCATCACAGGATCAACAATTACCGGTATTTTTGGATGTTCTTCACGAACTGAAGCTAACCAATCGGCTAAGTCATGCGCTTTACTTGGTGAGCCTAAATAGCCAGTCAAAATTGCTCTTACAGACGGTAAGCTGCCTCGCTCAACGAATCCTTGCAGATAACCACGAAACCACTCGCTCGGCAGTTCTCCACCATAGCAGGTGCTGTAATGAGGTGTATTGCTCAAGATAACAGTAGGAACTGCCGCAACTCTCAACCCTTGTTTGGTCAATGCGGGAACTGCAATGCTATTACCAACGCTACCATAGACAACTTGGGATTGAATGGAAACAACATCATAAGGAAGGGGGGTTGCGTCAGTAGAGTTTTGAAAGCTATTAGACGTTAGGCTGAAGGTATCCATGTATCTCTCTTATTTATTCTTTTCACATATATTGACTATAAGAAGCCTGTTGTTAAGGGTTGTCAATGGTAACGTGGAAAATGGATATGAAGTTAATTTAGCGCAGCATAAAAGAGGGTAAAATAATTTTTTTTCAATCAAATTTTCTAAAAAGAAATGTGGGATAAATCGGTTGGTTATTCGACAAAATAGGGCGCTCACTAGGGTTGGTTAGCATATTAATGAATAATTATGCAATAAAGTAGTCAATGGAAAAGGTGTTTGTATTCATTGACTTAATATTTTTGGCATGATAAAAAGGAATTCGATCAATTAACTATATGAGGGTTCGGAGTAACTTGGATGGATGTCCATCTGATGAAATGAATGTGATATCATGCTTATCGCGACTAATGTCAAGATCAGTAAGTCCCAAAGAAGAACAACACACAAACTTTTCCTTTCTGCCATTCTGTCCAGTGAATACCACTGGTGCGGTGCGTTATAGCGTCTCTCTCGATTATTCATTCTGCTGAATAAAAACAGCAATTCGTTGTTATTGTTTGAATTTTTAACAGCTTCATGCCCAAGAACTAAGCTAATTATTATTTTTTGCTGTGCAAAAAGCAGGCTATGGCGTGGCTGTATCGTGAGGGATTATATGATGATTTATTGGATATTTTTAGCATTAGCTATTGTCACTGAAGTAATAGGTACATTATCAATGAAACATGCCAGCGTCAGCGGTGATTTTACCGGTATGGCGGTGATGTATGTGATGATTGCGACCTCCTATATTTTGCTTGCTGTAGCGGTCAAAAAAGTCGCCCTTGGTGTTGCTTACGCCATGTGGGAAGGTGTGGGAATTTTATTGATTACCACCTTCAGCGTGCTTTGGTTTGATGAGTCTTTGTCACCGATGAAAATTGGTGGGCTGGTCTTTCTGATTGCGGGTATTGCTTTAATAAAATCCGGTACCAAGAAAGCCACAACCAGCCAATCGGCACAGAAAGTAAAACATGCTACCCAAAAAGTAGTGAGTGCAGCGAAGGCTCGAGCATTAACAAGTAAACCTATGAAATCAGAGGTGAAACATGGATAACCAATTTGAATGGTGGCATGCGGCATTCCTGATCCTTGCGGTTGTACTGGAAATTATTGCTAACGTTTTATTAAAAATGTCGAATGGATTTAAACGTTATTGGCTAGGAATTTTGTCACTTGTCGCTGTATTAGGTGCATTTAGCGCATTAGCACAAGCTGTCAAAGGCATCGAATTGTCTATCGCTTATGCACTGTGGGGCGCGTTCGGTATTATTGCGACGGTAGCCGCTGGCTGGATTTTATTTAATCAACGCTTAAACTACAAAGGTTGGGGCGGAATTGTGTTCCTACTGGTAGGAATGGTATTGATTAAAATGTCGTAATCGATAATACAATTCTTAAAGCTATTAGGACTATATTCAATAATATAGTTTTAATAGCTTTTCAATATACAATCACATCTGAAAATTTCTCACCAGAATGGGTAAAGTCGGTTTTTATGGGCGACATATAATCAAATTTGTCAGTCCGTTTTGAGAGAGGAGTGGATCTTATGCTGGGAGCAAGTGACCTTATAATACATATTTAATTAAGTTTACTTAGGTCATGGTTATCAATAATGCTGTATTATATCGTTTTCGTACAGTAAACAGGTAAACAAGTATGGATGGATGGGAAAAGCCCCTTACATTGGCAGAACAGATACAGTTAGCTTTGAATTTAGGTTATGAGGCAGTACCAGACCAAGATGCTTACACGGGGGCATACTTCATTAAAGGTGGTAAGAAGTGGATTTTTAACATTATCGGTCTCAAAAAGACGTTGAATGTAACTTCAGATGATGAACTAAGAATGCAGGATTATGATGTTGATATGTATTTCGAAATTAGTCAAAACTGGTCGCAATACCAAGATATGATTTTTGGAAGCGACGATATTTCGCCTTCGCCCGAAAACGAACTTACTTCAATTTACCATGACCTGCAGTTAACAAATGATCCTGGGGAGATGGTGTATTTGTCTGATGGAATGTGGTTGGATTCCAACGGTCGGATTGTACAACGCTAGCACTCAAACTCTCTTAGTGAGCTTCTTTAAGACCAGCAATCGATAATTGGCTATTAGTTTGCTGGTCTACCCCATTAAATTGTCTTCTTGTACTTTCTGCAAAGCGTTGACATTTTCCTTTTTAATCAACACATGACGGTGTTAACAGCATCATTTTTTGGCGCTCATCACTCAGAACGATTTTAGGGCTGCTCTGAGCGAGGAGCGAAAATCATTCAGTTTGCAATACAACTCGGAGAAAAGTCTGTTGTATACAAACGATCATTTTTAAGTCATTGCTAGACATAAGCATCCGTATTAACGCAGTGTATGCGTTATGTTACAATACACTTTTATTTTTAGTATCTTGCTAAAAGGGATTGCAAATGACACCTGAGTACAGAATCGATGCTGAAAAAAGAATTACTGAATATTTAAAATCTCAAAATCTAGAAAACATAAAAAATATGCAAGTTGAAAAAACATTTAATGATTTAGGTTTTGAGGTTAACATTTGGAACGTCAGAACAAAAAATGACGGTAACTGGTGGGTTGCTGAAGGTGAAAACGTTCCTTTAAACTTATACACTCAAGATGAGTTTTTCTTTTCTGCTGATGAAGCATATTCTTTTCATTTGGGTATAACTCAACGATTACAAGCAAGGCATCAAAATGGTTTCAAACATGTTATTGATGAGTTACCTTTAGATATAGATATGCTTTGTTCCATTAGCAGGAGGTTAAATGCTTCTGCTATTGTCCTGAATAACATTAAGGCTCCTGAAGATATTCAAGGTATTGGACTAACGTGTAGAGAGAGTATGGTTGAGCTCGCTGCTCATCTTTATAAAGCTCATGAGGATATATTAAAAAGAGAACAGATCAAAGCTGCTGATTTTAAAAATATTTGTCGAGTTATTATTGGGTTATATGCCGCAGGAAAACGCAATTCAAGCCTCAGAAAATATTGTCGCTCAACAATAGAGTCTGCTTGGGATTTTTCCGCAGAGACAGTACACTCTTCAAATAAAAATACTCCCGATGCTAAAATTTGCCTTATACTTACTTGCACCGCAGTTTCATTAATTCAAAACTTATTCCTTAAATTCATAGGCTTTGATAACGAAATAAAATGTCCTAACTGTCATAGTCTAGTAAGTGAAATTTACGAGTCTGAAGAAGATAGTCAACTACACGTAGTATGCGGAGAATGTGGGCAAGTAGTACAAGTGCTTTCAGAAGAAACTGATGATCAATCATAAACACTTTTGATAGTTCTTAATTCGGGTGGTTTTATTTTAATTTATTAATCGACTCAAAATGAAGAATGTCTAATTCTGCCACAAAACCACCTATAGTAATACTTTTAGGCGACTGCGGCGATAAGTGAAAATATAAGGTCTATAGCGTTTGTAATGTCCGCCGTTGGCACAAAGCTGACTGTCTGATTACATATAGCCCCGTAAACGCAGAAGATGAAAATTAAGTGACAGTGTTCAGCTAAAGCTCAAAATATCCAGTTAAAAATAATGCCGTTCACGTAAGGTGACCGGCATTAGGCAGATGTTCTTTTCAAGTATCAATCAAGACTAATCAATCGCGGCAACGATTTTAATCTCTACTTTATATTCTGGCTTCATTAGTGCCGCTTGTACGGTGCAACGGACAGGGGCGCTACCTGCAACAACCCATGCATCCCACGCTTGATTCATTCCCGAAAAATCGGCTTTATCTGCGAGAAAAATCGTCGCATCTAAAATCTTGCTTTTATCTGAGCCGACACGCTCTAACATCACATCAATCGCGGCTAATGTGTCTGTGGTTTGAATAACAATATCACCATCCAGCTTCTCAGGGACACTGGTGTAATAAACGACGCCATTATGGATGACGGCTTCAGACCAACGGATATCTGGGTCAATACGTTCAATAGTCATAACTGTTCCTTATTATCAATATGCATAAAGAATATCAGGTTGCCACAGTGATGAAAATCAGTTCGTTAAGGAAAGTATAATTAGCGCAGCAGCCAGTTAGAACTCATGTTAAAGTATCTTTATCAAAATTAATCAACGTAGGTTTGTGGTGTCTAACGACTTTTCAGCTGATGGCTTTCTAGCAAAAACAATCCCCGGGTTTCAACCTCGTGCGGCGCAGGTCACTATGTCTGAGGCTGTCTCTCAGTCTATTGAACAGCAATATGTGCTGGTGGCAGAAGCGGGAACAGGAACCGGGAAAACATACGCGTATTTAGTACCCGCTTTGCGGAGTGGTAAAAAAGTGATTGTTTCCACGGGGTCGAAAGCATTACAAGACCAACTTTATCACCGTGATTTACCGTCTATTATCGACGCGATGAACTACCAAGGTAAAACTGCATTACTTAAAGGTCGGTCAAACTATCTATGCTTGGAACGGTTAGACCAACAATCTTTAGGTGGAGGAAGCCTTGAACCAGAGATTTTAACTGCGGTAGTTAGACTGCGTAGCTGGTCAATTGAATCCGAATTAGGGGATGTCAGCACTTGCCATGATATTGCAGAAGATAGCCCAGTTTGGCCATTAGTCACGAGCACCAATGATAACTGTTTAGGCAGCGATTGTCCGCGCTATCAAGAATGCTTTGTACTTAAAGCGCGCCGCAAAGCATTAGATGCGGATATTGTTGTCGTTAACCACCACTTATTTATGGCGGATAGAGTGGTAAAAGACACGGGTTTTGGTGAATTAATTCCCCAGGCCGACGTGATGATTTTCGATGAAGCCCATCAGATCCCAGATATTGCGAGTCAATATTTTGGACAACAATTAAGCAGTCGCCAGCTATTGGATTTGGCTCGCGATATGGTCATGACATACCGTACTGAGCTAAAAGACCAAGCGCAATTACAAAAAAGCGCAGATAGGCTAACCCAAAGTACGTTAGATTTTCGATTGAATCTCGGGGACAACAGTTTTCGGGGTAATTTACGCGAATTACTCAAATTATCTGAAGTACAGCGTTCTTTAACCTTGCTCGATGATGCCCTTGAACTGTGTTATGAAGTGGTCAAAACCTCATTGGGTCGTTCTCAAACGTTAGATTCTATCTTTGAACGAGTGACAATTTATCGAAATCGACTTAATCGATTGAAAGATGTGACGATACCGGGCTATAGCTATTGGTTTGAAAGCTACGGTCGCCATTTTTTATTAGCGTTAACACCATTAACGGTTGCGGACAAATTCAGTGAAATGATTGCTGGCACGCCTGCCAGTTGGGTTTTTACGTCTGCCACATTATCTGTTAACGAAAAACTGAGTCATTTTACCGATCGATTAGGGCTAAACTCCGCGAAAACATTGCTATTAGCCAGCCCGTTTGATTATGAAACTCAGACGTTACTGTGTGTTCCTCGTTTTCTACCTGAACCAAACCAACGGGGAAGTGCCCAAAAATTAGCCACGATGCTAAGACCGTTGATTGAAAAAAATAAAGGTCGCTGTTTTTTCCTTTGTACTTCCCATTTAATGATGCGTGAGCTGGCTGAAGAGTTTAAAGCTTCCTTAACCTTGCCAGTATTGATGCAAGGGGAAAGCAGTAAAAATAAATTGTTGGCGCAATTTATTGCTGCGGGAAATGCAGTTTTAGTGGCAACAAGCAGCTTTTGGGAAGGGGTTGATGTCCGGGGGGATGAACTCAGTTGCGTCATTATCGATAAATTACCCTTTACAGCCCCCGATGACCCTTTATTACGTGCCCGTATTGAAGATTGTGAGTTACGTGGCGGCGACCCCTTTGCAGATGTGCAGTTGCCTGACGCGGTGATTACCTTGAAACAAGGTGTAGGGCGTTTAATTAGAGATACCACCGATTATGGCGTTATTGTGATTTGCGATAACCGATTGGTGACCCGTCCGTATGGTGAAGTTTTTTTACGTAGCTTGCCGCCATCTCCAAGAACAAGAAGCATAAATAAAGCCATTGAGTTCCTTGAGAAAAAACGGTCTGAACACAACTCAGAAGACTAATTTTCTGCGATCGGGCGGGTAGTTTATGCTAATATATCGCCCATCTTTCAGGTTGCCGCCAAGACGGTGGTAACAACAAACCTAATATTTGCCGGAGTTTAGGCATGTCGAGTTATATTCTAGCTGTTGATACAGCAACTGAAGCTTGTTCCGTTGCGCTGTGTTGTGCGGGTGGGCAACATGACGCTGAAATTATTTCGCGTTTTGCCATCTCTCCACGAGAGCATACTCAAAAAGTATTGCCAATGGTTGAAGAGGTATTAGCGGAAGCGGGTATCACATTAAATCAATTAGATGCTTTAGCCTTTGGGCGTGGTCCGGGGAGTTTTACGGGCGTACGAATTGGCGTGGGGATTGCTCAAGGACTCGCACTTGGTGCAGACCTGCCAATGATTGGTGTCTCATCACTGATGGCGTTAGCCGAAGGTGCATACCGTTCAACGGGACAAACGCAGATCCTTGTTGCTATTGATGCTCGTATGTCTGAAATCTATTGTGCTCAATACCAACGAGATGCCCAAGGCTTTTGGCTAGGTGAAGAGACTGAAGCTGTAATGATGCCCGCAGATTTTAAAGCACAATTTTCGACATTAACGGGGAATTGGTGTCATGCTGGTACTGGCTGGTTGGCATACCCTGAACTTCTTTCTGGTTCATTAGTAATTAGTGATAGCCAAATTACATTACCCGATGCGCAAGATATGTTGCCTATCGCAAGGCAACTTTGGCTCGCAGGGAAAGTGACCGCAGTTGAGAATGTAGAGCCTACTTATCTGCGCAACGAAGTTACGTGGAAAAAATTACCCGGGCGGGAATAATTTCCTTCCTTAAATATTTTATCAATGGCTATATGAATAATCATCATATAGCCATTTTTTTAATCTACGATATAGAATCGATGGTCAAATAAGCTATTATTATAGTTAATAATGTGACCAGATATTAATTTACTGAACATATCGTGTGATGCTATTCATTCACAGTTTTAAAGCACATATTCTAACTCTATAATGATGGCTAATTGGAGGTGGTAAATGAAACGTAAATTTAGCTACCGCTTTGCGATTAAAAGTATTTTAATTGCGGGCATATTAGCACTGACAGGCTGTGTATCCATTCCACAATCTATTAAGGGCTCAGTACCAAACCCAGCGGATAATCTTAAATCCATACAGAATGCGCCTGAAATGTATGTTGGTCAGGAAGCGCGTTTTGGAGGAAAAGTACTTTCAGTTTTAAATGAACCAAAAAGAACCCGAGTCGAAATTGCGACCATGGTACTGAACAAATATGATGCGGCTCCTGAACTTAACTCCCCATCTGTTGGGCGTATTTATGCCTACATCAATGGTTTTGTTGAGCCAAGCGATTTTAATAACCGCTACTTAACTGTGGTTGGTAAGATCACAGGAGAGCAGGCAGGCAAGATAGGTGAAGTACCCTATAACTACGTTACGATGGATGTGACAGGGTATCAGCGCTGGAGCCTTGCTCAAAGTGTTATGATGCCGCCACCTGCGGGTCCATGGGGTTATGGCTACTATGGATCACCATATTATTATAACCATCCTTGGGGATGGGGTTATGGTTATCCAGCAGGTCCCGCACAGGTGCAAACTTATCTGACAGAAGATTAAGTGAATGAAGTTTAAGCGTTAAAAACGGGCTTAACGCTCCAAAAAACCTGTATTGCGGTGTATAATCTGAAAATCTTATACAGATTAAAATCTGATAAATTGAAACCAAGTTAAATAAGGCGGCATTGTCCGCCTTATTTTTATCTTGAAGGAATGAAAATAATTTAGTGATAGAGCTCTCAACCTTAACATTGTTTATTTTTCAAACTGGTACAATGAGTTAATAATTTGTTAAGAGGTTGTGTGGAAAAATAATAACTCACTAAATTCAGGAGTAACATTTTGGAAAAAATCTGGCTAAAAAACTATCCTGCTGATGTACCTGAAGAAATAAGCCCTGATGACTTCGCCTCATTAGCAGAGTTACTTGAAAATGCAGTTTCTCAATATGCGGATCAGCCTGCGTTCATTAATATGGGCGCGGTAATGACGTATCGCAAATTAGAAGAAAGAAGCCGAGCATTTGCCGCATACCTACAAAATGGCTTAGGTCTAAAGAAAGGTGACAGAGTTGCCTTAATGATGCCAAACCTTCTGCAATATCCTATTGCCCTGTTCGGCGTATTGCGAGCTGGGATGGTGGCCGTCAATGTGAACCCTCTGTATACCCCTAGAGAGTTAGAGCACCAACTGAATGACAGTGGGGCTACCGCGATTGTGATCGTCTCTAACTTTGCCCATACATTAGAAAAAATCGTCTACAACACTAAAGTTAAACACGTTATTTTAACCCGTTTAGGTGATCAACTTTCTCGCCCAAAAGCTACCATTGTGGATTTTGTGGTGAAATATGTGAAACGCTTAGTACCTAAATACAATTTACCTGATGCGATTTCGTTTCGCCGTGCCATGCATCAAGGGTATCGGATGCAATATATAAAACCGAATATTACAGGTGACGATCTGGCTTTTCTTCAGTACACCGGCGGAACAACCGGTGTAGCTAAAGGTGCGATGTTGACTCACCGTAATATGTTGGCGAATATTGCCCAAGCAAGAGCGGCATATGGACCAGTTTTACATTTTGGAAATGAAGCTGTGGTGACGGCATTGCCGTTGTACCATATATTTGCACTAACCGTTAACTGCTTATTATTCATCAATGTGGGCGGCGTAAACTTGTTGATCACTAATCCGCGAGATGTACCGGATACGATAAAACAGCTTGCTCGCTATCCGTTTACCGCGATAACGGGTGTAAATACATTATTTAATGCATGGCTCCATAATCCAGAATTCCATAAGTTGGATTTTTCCCGCTTAAGACTTTCGGTCGGTGGCGGCATGCCAGTGCATAAAGCGGTAGCGCAAAAGTGGCAAGAGTTAACGGGACGTCATTTATTAGAAGGTTATGGTTTAACTGAATGTTCACCTTTAGTCACAGGGAACCCATATAATCTGACGGCTTATAGTGGTAGTATCGGTTTACCTGTTCCATCCACAGACGTAAAATTCCTTGATGACCATGGTCATCAAGTTCCGTTTGGTGAGCCAGGCGAAATGTGGGTGAAAGGTCCACAGGTAATGAAAGGCTATTGGAATCGTCCTGATGCAACGAGTGAAGCCATTGTGGACGGCTGGTTAGCAACAGGGGATATCGCTGAGATAGATACAGAAGGCTATATTCGTATTGTTGATCGTAAAAAAGATATGATTATAGTCTCTGGTTTTAACGTTTATCCTAATGAAATTGAAGATGTCATTTCTGCTCATCCCGATGTTATTGAGTGTGCTGCCATTGGTATTCCCAGTGAAAGCACCGGGGAAGCAGTCAAAGTATTTATTGTGACGAAGAATTCAAACTTGACTGCGGATGAGTTAAAAACGTTTAGTCGCCGTTCGTTAACGGCGTATAAAGTACCAAAAATTTTCGAATTCCGTGATGAGCTACCAAAATCTAATGTAGGCAAAATTTTACGTAAAGATTTACGTGCTGAAGAGCTACAGAAGAAGGAAAAAACCTCCGAATAAAGGGGGAGTAGTATCAAAAGTAAAGTGTGTAACGCCGGTTTTTACCGGCGTTACTGTGATCAGTCAAAAATATTTAGTCAAAATATAATAAAGAGAAACTTGTTTTGAATTATCGTTTAGTAACTACAGATAGCGAATTAGCTCAGGTTTGCCAAGAGGCCAGTGATGCTCCATGGTTAGCACTGGATACCGAGTTTGTACGCACAAGAACATATTACCCTCAGCTGGGTCTGCTACAACTGTATGATGGAAATCAGGTTTCATTGATTGACCCTTTATTAATGACTGACTTCAGCCCATTTAAAGCGCTGTTAACCAATCCAAATCAACTTAAGTTTCTCCATGCAGGTAGTGAGGATCTTGAAGTTTTTATCCATGATTTTGGTTGTGTGCCTGAGCCAATGATCGATACTCAAATCGTTGCAGCCTTTCTTGGTTATCCAATATCCTGTGGATTTGCGACACTAGTGGTGGAACATTTAGGTATCGAGCTAGATAAAAGTGAATCTCGTACAGATTGGCTTGCTCGCCCATTAAGCGCTAAACAGTGCGATTATGCGACCGCCGACGTGCTGTATTTATTACCACTGGCCAAAATTTTAATGGAAAAAGTGGCTGAAGCGGGTTATCTGGATGATGCCAAAGATGAATGCCAGCGTGTTGTAGCACGCCGTCAGAAAGTGGTAAAACCGGAAAAAGCCTATTTGAACATCACTAATGCGTGGCAATTACGTGATGAACAATTAGCCTGCTTGCAGCTATTAGCGGCGTGGCGATTAGATCAAGCTAAAGCTCGTGATATGGCGATTAATTTTGTCGTCAGAGAAGAAAATCTGTGGAAAGTGGCTCGTTATTTACCAAGCTCTTTAGGTGAGCTGGATGCTTTGGGGCTATCAGGGCAAGAAATTCGCTGCCACGGCCGACGTTTATTGAGTATTGTTGAGGATGCTAAGAAACTGGATGCTAGCCAATATCCAGCTCCAGTGGCAAATATCACGGAACATAGCCAATATAAAAGCATCTTTAAAGAGATTAAAGCATTAGTGAAAGAGGTTGCTGAAAATGAAAAATTTAACCCTGAGCTGTTAGCCTCCCGTCGCCAAATTAACCAACTATTAGCCGTTCATTGGGGGCTGAAAGAGAAATCATGTGAGCCAGAATTACTGGCGGGCTGGCGAGGTAAGTTACTGGAAGGCCCTCTAACAACCTTACTTAGCCAAGTCTAATATGCTCAAAGGTACAAAAAATAGTGAATTTTTTGTACCTTTGACAAACATTTAAAGTAAATTTTTATTCCGTCCTTTTTTATTCTACTTGATAAGTTTTATTTCAATGTAAGTTTACCCACCAAAATATGAATAAACTTTATAATAAAATTATTTTTATATAAACGATATTTAAAATCAATATTGTAATTATTCCTAAAATACAAATTAATTAAGCATAATAAAAGTAAATCTAATCGATTATAGATCCCTTTAACGTTCAATAGAATGCATCCATTATTTAATTAATTGAATTTAAAAGATAAAAATAAATCAATGAATACAATGATTTTTAGTTGAATTATGACCACGGCATTTGTAAATGAAACTCATTTGCATATACTCATTTTCGATTTGTGGCACTCACAAATTTTTATCTAAAAGATAAAATTCTATTGTTTTATTAATAACATCGTATATTTAATATAAGGACATAATTATGTTTAAATTTAATGTATTAGTATCAGCTATATTATTTGCAGGTATCTCTTCATTTTCTGGGGCTGCAACAGAATCTGCGCAGAGCCAAACGTATGAAACAGAAAGATCGGATATCACGGTGGGGGAAACTCAGTCAATGGGGGGACCTCATGGAGGTTCTATGGGGGCTCCAGGGATTGGTTATCGCCATAAAGCTGATGGAAAAAGAATATCATTTTCAGGCTTAACAAGAATGATTATGTTTCCAAAAGAAGGCAATGTTTATCTTGTCAATGGAACTCCGCACCGTGATGTAGATATGGGTAAATTTCAATTTTCTAAAGTAGCGGATGCCGAAGTCTATTATGGGGATTGGTCACAAACTGGAACGGCAGACGATGCTAAACATACGGCATTCTTCTCTGGTCTAGACGCCACAACGGCAGTACCTACCGAAGGTAAAGCAACTTATACCATTGCAGGGATCAACCAATATGATGGTGAGAAAAAGCTCACCGGTGTATTTGAAGCCGACTTTGGTGATAAGGATTACACTGGTTCATTACAGGGCGAAGATCTAAAAATTGCTCTCGAGGGGAAAATCCAAGATGCAGGCTCATTCTCTGGTCAGGCAATTGCCAATGATACAGTATCGGGTATGAGTTATGGGCGTTTCTTTGGCGAGAATGCGGAACATGTGGGTGGTGTCGCAGTGTTTAATAGTGACCATCAATATGATACGGCATTTGCTGGTAGCCAAACCGAAGAGTAATCTCTTTATTTAACAATCTTTGTTTAGCAATATCGTGATTATCAGGTAGGCAAAAGTGATTTTGCCTACCTGTATTTTTATGAAAAAAGAAAAGAGAAGTGAGATGAAAAAAATAATCAACAAGATTGAGGTATTAATTCTATTATTGTTTTCTGCAAATTCATTTTCTGAACAAAATTATGGGCATCAACAATATGAACAAATAATTGAAGTTTTAAATGAAATAAATAACACAAGAAATAAATCACCAATTATAATCCCTCTTAAAATTAATAAAACTGTCGACGACCTTGGTTTTATTCTTTATGATTTAGTCAATCGGCAGCAATTCCAAAAAATTGATGAATTATTACCTGTCTATCTGAATGATAAAAATCACGATAAAGGTATGGTGGATTATATTTCAGCAGAAAGAGCTTATTTTAATGGTGATTACCCATTGTCACTGAAGTTTTATTTAAAAATAGTCACTGAAAACCCGAGTTCAGTGTTTTCTGAAATGAAGCTAGCTCATGTCTATATAAAAAATAGCTATCATCGTGAAGCATTAGGTTTATATAAAAAGATAAAAAATAAATATCGAGTAAATTTACCTGAAGACCGAATAAAACAGATAGATAATGAAATTACAGCATTAGAAAATCGCGCTCATTGGCAAGGGAATTTCAATGCTGACTTAAAGTATGACACGAACTATACGGAGGCTCACGGTAATGATGAACAGCAATGTGGTGCTATCTGGTGCATGCAAGGTAGTAAAATTAAATCCGGTTTGGTGTATGGCTTCTCTGGAAATGCCAATAAAATCCTTTGGCAGAATCGAGGGCATTCACTGTTAGCCAGTATTGGTGGAAATGTATGGGAATATCCTCATCGCTCAGTAAAACGGCGTTTTTCAAGTTATTCATCAGTAAGCTATCAGTATCTTTACGGGAATAAAAAGATCACGTTTTCACCTATTGTAGATATTAATTGGCGAGGGCATTTATTTGACCATTACAGTGTAGGTGCAAGCATTACTAGTGCATATTCTCCCAACAGTAAACTTTATTTACTATCTAACATAATGTATAAAAACCAAACTTTCTTTGGAAAACGAGACTCACGTTCAGGTTATGATATTAATTACAGTATAACGGCAATTTATTCGGTTAATCCGCAATGGAGTTTATTCTCAAATTTATATGGTGGTAAAAATATTGAGCAATATAAAAGTGACAGCTATCAAGTATCAGGGTTAACCGTGGGGTCAATTAATGTATTTGGCACGAACAAGTTAGTCAATAAATTAACAAGCAGCAATCATGATTTTTTTGATTTCGACAGTTCACTTAATACAAAGCGACACGATGAGTCATGGACGTTAAATAGCCAAATAACGCTATTAGGTCACACATTTTTATCATTAATACCAACACTCTATATTAATTATAAATTCAACGATAGTAGTGCAAAAATAAGCTATTCCTATAATAAAAGCGAAGTGGGCATTAATTTTAGTAAAACGTTTTAATCTGTATTGAGATGGTTTATGAAAGTAAAAGCGATAGTGGCAATACAAATTGCTACAGGGTTATCTATGGGTATTATTTCTGTTTCTGCTTATTCAAGTTTACGTGAGCAAGTTGGTAATATTCAGGTACAAGACAAGACGGATACGATTAAACTGCGGGATCAAAAAGGCAGTGATGATCAATATGATAGGGATGAGTCAAATATTTATATTAGCAAAGAGGCTGTAGAACGCTATAAAGGAACTAATCCTGCGGATGTTCTTAATCACGGGGTTGGTGTCTATAGTGGCGATGCCCGTAATAGCGGGGCGTTAGACCCGAATGTGCGAGGTATTCAAGGTCAAGGGCGTGTACCTGTTACAGTGGATGGTACGGAGCAAGCCATTACCGTATGGCGTGGCTACAACGGGGCGAATAATCGTAACTATGTAGACCCCAATATGATCAGCAGTATTACCGTAGTAAAAAGCCCGATGTTAGATCGTGATATCCGTACCTCTATTGGTGGTGGGGTATCCGTAAAAACCCTCAGTATTGATGATGTCGTTCCATCAGATGAACGTTTTGCCATCGACCTTAAACTGGAAACACGAACTAATTCGACAAAACCCCGAATCAATCAATTACATCTTGGAAGCGATTATAGAGATGACTCTGAACTCATGGATAGTTTAGTCAATCACTATAATGACAGTTTGTCGTTAGTGATGTTCCGTGACCCAGAGACAGCGATAGAGCCAGACCAACCGGGAAGTTCCAATTTTTTTAATTTAAAAGACAGTGCGATGAGAGTGGCACTTGGATTACGACAAGAGAAATTTAATCTGCTATTTGCTTATAGCCACCGAAACCAAGGAAACTATTTTGCAGGGCGCCATGGTGCAAACTATTTTCGAGAGCCTATTATCACTAGAGATAATAGATATCCAGCGAAAACGCTAGATCCTAATATCCCTTTTGTTGCCAATGTTTACTTACCAACCAAAGAAGTGGGGAATACCTCCAGTAATATCGAAACTTTTCTGCAAAAAATGAATATGCAACTCTCTGAATCGCAGAATATATCCCTTGGCTATGTGCATACAAAAAGCCATTATGGGGAAATAATGCCCTCACAGATTCGTTTTCATGATTTGGCAGGGGAAATTCCCCAATGGCCTTTGGCAAATCTTAGCTTAGGCTCTTTTTATGTTAACTATGGATTTAAACCAAGAGATCAGCCGTTATTAGATTTTCAGTTAAGTTATTGGCTAACGAAAATGGATTTAAATTCGAATACAGCCGGCGCTATACCTAGGCAAGCGATAGAGTATGACTGGTCTACTGATATGACTTACAGAAATCCATATATTAATGGAAAGCTAGTAGATGGTATAAAACTTAATCAGCTCAATGATAGACAAGGTATTTCTTTATCTAATAAGACCCAGTTAATGCCTAGTTTTGATGTGACTTTTATTGGTAATTTTATTGATGAAAGAATTAAGAGCCATGATGATATCTATGACCCTAATACTGAAGTGCCTAAATATAACGTATTTCGAGCGATTCCGCGTGAAGGAAAGCGCCAAGAATACAGCGGAGCAATTAAACTGGATTGGCGCCCCACTGATTGGCTAAATGTGAATGCAGGTATTCAGTATCAAAATTATTGGTCAAGGGATTTATTAAGAGAACGCCGATTAAAAGCAAAAGATACTCGGTTTGCTGTCCATAAAGTTCCGCAAGCCATGAATTTCGAATATTCTCGACCGTTTACTGAAGAGGAAGCACGTAAGGTTAAAAAGTATGTGGATAGCAAAGGGCGCACTTTTGAAGGCTACAATGAAACAGGTCTCTGGCCGGATAGTAGTATGGGTGTTTCTAAAATAGAGTGGTTTATTGCCGAAGCGTTATCAGCTCCTGAATATTCACTAAAAAAAGCCGAACACTATTATACGATCGAAGAAGAGTACGAAGGCTTTCGAATCATCGGTTCCGAATATATTAAATGGCGAGTGGATGAAGACGGTAAGCTCACTGCGGAGAATAACCCATTTTATAACGGGGAAATTGATCTCTCGGAAGAGGTGATTGACCCTATTAGCCAGAAAAAAGTAAAAGCGATTATTGCTTACCGTGCTCCAAATAAAGAATGGGATGAGATCTTAGTTAGTGAGGACGAAAAGTATAAAAACCCCGGTAAGCGCATTAACTCTGCATGGAGCCCATCTATAGGAGGATCTGTCTACCTCTCTGATAATGACCGCGTGTTTGCACGCTACGCTGAAACCGTCAGAATGCCCAGCATTTTTGAAGATACTATTGGGTTTTCAGGGGCTGGCGATGGTGTCATAAGAACACGTTCATTTAAACCAGAACGCAGCCATACTTTTGAAATTGGTTATGTGCGTAATTTACAAAGTTGGTTAAACGCTGAAAATGCTGCTGATTTTAGAATCAACTATTACCATAATATTATTGACAACGCGTTTGATCGTGATGGCAATTTGGTCTTTTCACAAATGGATAAGCACCGAACTGCCGGATTAGAAGTGCTAGCTCGCTATGATAATGGACATTTCTTTGGGGATTTAGGAATTGATTACCGATTAAAAAATGAAGTTTGCGATAACGCCTCTATGGCACGGCTAGACCCTCTCAATAAATTTAATGCTTCAGTATGTACGGAAGGCGGATTTCCATTAGGTTACCTTCGCACTCAGTTGCAACCTAAGTACAGTATTCACACTAATGTGGGGATGCGCTTCTTTAATGAAAGCTTGGAAGTCGGTGGGCGTGTGCGATATCACGCCAAAACAGAGAATAAAGATGAAGCTAATATGATTCGTCGATTTGGCCCTTCTTATGCACCACTAAACAATAATCCGATGAGTTGGAATGCGGTATTTGTCACAGATGCATATGTCACTTATCAAGTGAATAAAAATCTGTTAGTGGAACTGTTAGCCTCTAACGTATTAAACGAATATTACATTGACCCGCTGACACGTAGCATGATGCCAGCACCGGGGAGATCCCTTCGTTTAAGTGTGACCAGTCACTTCTAAGGCTCAGCCCCAGTAATTTCTGCTGGGGCTGATTAGGAATATCGCCATGAAATATTCTCGAATTTATTATGGATTACTGCTTTCCGGCTTATTACACTGCGCCATCATTTATTTTTGTTTTTTTGCATTTAATTCATTGTCATTCAAAATGACCGCGCCGTTAATTTCGCCAGTAGTAACCGTCGCTTTAAGCCAATTTTTAATTGAACAACAAGTGAGCATTCCCAAAGAAACAGAATCAGTAGTCGGAGGTGAATTCAATGCCATTGAGGAGTTTGAGTACGCGAATATCAAGGTTAGCAAGCAGCATAGCCATCAAAATAATGCATCAAATACCATCGCTGAAAAAACACCCAAAGAGGTAAAATCCGAAAAACGCAATCCTTTAAAAAATAAGGAAAAACCAGAAGAAAATACCAAGAAAGAAAGCCCTTGGGATGACTTACAAACCCAAAGAGCAAAAGAAGGAGAAAGCAAAGTAAATTCCTTAGCAGCAGGGCTGCATGGTGACCTTTCTCATTTTTCTGATGGTGAAAATAACACCAATACCAAACAACGCTATTTAGACAAGATCAAACGGGAAATTGATAGCCACAAACAGTATCCACGTAGAGCCAGAAAAATGCGTATACAGGGAGATGTTCAGATACGTTTTCAACTGACGTCACAAGGTGAAATCGTCAATGCCTCGGTGGTTAGCTCAGAAAAAAGCCAATTTTTTGAGAGTACAATTTTGGATGCCATACGCCGTTGTAAACCTCTCGGTCCTCCACCAAAGGGGCTAGGAAGAAATATGGATTTACAAATCAATTTCAGCTTAGATTAAGCCAGAAGATTAAAGCCGCTATCGTATTATAGCGGCCTTACTCAATATTACTGCTCTACAGGTTTTACGTCATCGTTCTCTGGAAGCGTAACGTTTAACTCAAGGACAGAAATATCATCCCCTTTTTGTTCAAACTGGACGGTTAACATTTCTGGATCTACTTGAATATACTTGCAAATAACCTGCAAAATATCTCGCTTCATATCTGCAAGATACGGGGGTTCACTATCACCACGGCGACGTTCTGCTACGATGATCTGTAATCGCTCTTTGGCGATATTTGCTGTCGGTTTTTTTCTCGACAGAAAGAAATCCAATAAAGCCATTATTTACCCCCCAAATAGGCGTTTTAAGAAGCCTTTTTTCTCTTCTTCAATGAATCGGATAGGGCGATCTTCACCTAAAATACGATCAACACAGTCACTATAAGCTTGTCCTGCATCGGATTCTGTATCCAAAATAACAGGTTCACCTTGGTTTGATGAGCGTAGTACGGATTGATCTTCCGGAATAACCCCAATCAGAGGAATACATAAGATCTCTAGCACGTCTTCCATGCTTAACATATCACCACGAGTTACGCGGCCTGGATTATAACGAGTTAAGAGCAAGTGTTCTTTGATTGGTTCTTGGCCTTTTTCAGCACGGCGAGACTTTGACGCTAAAATACCTAAGATTCGGTCAGAGTCACGAACGGAAGAGACTTCAGGGTTAGTAGTAATAATGGCTTCATCAGCAAAATACAGCGCCATTAACGCACCACTTTCAATACCTGCGGGTGAGTCGCAAACAATAAAGTCAAAACCAAGCTTATCGCCTAACTCATCGAGAACTTTTTCAACGCCTTCTCGGGTTAATGCATCTTTATCGCGGGTCTGTGAGGCAGGAAGAATATATAAATTCTCTGTGCGTTTATCTTTAATCAACGCTTGATTTAAGCTTGCATCACCTTGAATCACGTTCACGAAGTCATAAACTACTCGACGTTCACATCCCATAATAAGGTCAAGGTTACGCAAACCGATATCAAAATCGATAACAACGGTTTTTTTTCCTTTTTGTGCTAGGCCAGTAGCTATGGCCGCGCTTGAAGTGGTTTTACCAACACCACCTTTACCAGAAGTAACAACGATTATGCGTGCCATGAATAATTCCTTGTAAATAAGGTCTAATTTAAGTATTCAATATTAAGTTTGTTATCAACTAAACAAAGTTTAGCTGCTTTGGCGAGAAATTCAGTAGGTATCTGATCACTCAGCCAATACTCACCAGCGATAGACACTAATTCGGCCTGCAAATGAGTACAATAAATCTGACTTTCAACATCACCAGACGCACCAGCAAGGGCACGACCTCTCATAACGCCGTATATGTGAATATTACCATCTGCTAATAATTCTGCACCTGCACTCACGTTACTTGTGACGATAAGATCACTATTTGGCGCATAAATGCGCTGACCAGAACGTACAGGAGTATTAATAATGCGTGTTTTTCGATAGGCAGATTCGACGGGAACTGATTGAGAAGCTATGTCAGATTTTGCATATGTGACGTCAGTACTAACGGTATTTGTTGCTTTTTTGCTTTTACCTTCAATAAGTACCGGCAAACCCGCTTCATTAACTTTTTGCTTTAAAATAGGGTCGGTACAGCCACTGACACCTACAATTCGCAGACCCGCAGAAACGATCGCTTTATGAATACTATACATATCCGCATGATGCGTTAATTCTGCGATATTAATGACGACAGGTGCATTTTTGAGAAAATCAGGAGCCTGACTTACTTTATCTTGCAGCGCTTTTTTGATGAGTTTAGGCTCTTCACTATGTAAGTGAATGACTGAAAGAGTAAAACTGCTGCCTTTAAGTTCTATTGGCGATTGTGGCATCTATCTAGACTCAGCAAATTAAAATTTCCGAAACAATCCTCGGGTGAAGATACTCAGTAAAACAATAGCATGTTATAGTTACTGTATACTTCAAGCAAGCTCATGAACTAAGAAAAAGAGTTAAATATAATGATTTGTGCAATTTATCGAAGCTCTAACCGCGATCAAACTTATTTGTATGTCGAAAAAAAAGATGATTTTTCACGGGTACCTGAAGAACTATTAAAGCAATTTGGTAAACCTCAGTTTTCAATGCTTATTGCGTTAGATAAGCGTGAAAAGCTGGCAAATGCTGACATTGAACGCGTTAAAGCTGACCTTAAAGAAGTTGGTTATTATCTACAATTCCCACCTCCGGTCGAAAATTTGCTTTCTGAATACCGAGAGTTAAACGATTAATACAAATTAGGATATTTCGCAAAAGCCATTATCGTCAGGAGGATAAAAATGAGGCCAACGTTATTATATACATTAGTCGCTGGTGTATTTTTAGCAAGTTGTAGTTCCCAGCAACCGCATTCAACTACCACACAAACTAATACAACTCACACACTGACAATGGCGCAGGAAGCGGCGATTGAAAAAGAAGTTATCGCATTAGATAAAGCGTTTCCGATTGAACAACGTGACCCTTCGCAATTTCCTGCTTATGTGGAATTGTTGAAACAACATGCTGCGGTACAAGGCATTAAGCAATCTACCATTGACCGTGGCTTTGCCAATATCTATTTTCTTGAACGTGTTGTGAAAGCAGACAAAGGTCAGCCAGAAAAACGTGCCACAGTGACGCTGGCAAGTTATCTTAAGAATGTACTGCCTCAATCTCGCATTAATGCCGGAGTTGAAAAATATAAAGAGAATCAAGCCACTCTCGATGCGACTAGCCAAAAATATGGCGTTCCACCTCAATTCATTGTCTCCTTGTGGGGCCTAGAAAGTGGCTTTGGGCGTTCTCAAGGTAAAGAAGACGTCATTTCAGCCTTGGCAACGCTATCATTTGAAGGGCGCCGTGAAACGCTATTTAGTAAACAGTTATTGGCGGCCTTAGAAATCATGGATAAAGGTTATATTCCTGAAGAACAACAACTGAAAGGTTCTTGGGCTGGTGCTATGGGACAAAGTCAGTTTATGCCAACATCTTATTTATCCTATGCCGCAGATGGTGATGGCGATGGGAAAATGGATATTTGGAATAATAAAGCGGACGTTTTTGCATCTATCGCCAACTATTTATCTACGGAAGGTTGGCAGGCAGCTTTACCTTGGGGCTATCAAGTTACGTTACCCGCTGACTTTAATCGTAATCTTGAAGGGGTAAAAACAGAGCAAGGTAAGAGCGTGCAAGAGTGGGAAAAACTCGGAGTTAAATTACCTCAATTTGCTCAACTTGCGCCAGACGTGAAAACATGGGTTGTTATTCCTGATGATCCAGAAGGTCGAACGTTCTTAGTGACACAAAACTTCCGCACTATCATGCATTGGAATCGTTCATATTATTTCGCGCTCAGTGTTTGTATGATGGCGGATGGTATCGCTACTAAAATACAATAACGATAATAGGAGTTACCATAATGTATCAACATCGCGATTGGCAAGGTGCCTTATTAGATTTTCCGGTAAACAAGGTGGTTTGTGTTGGTAGTAATTATGCCAAGCATATTAAAGAAATGGGATCTGCTCATCCTGAAGAGCCTGTTATTTTTATTAAGCCAGAAACTGCATTATGTGATGCGAATCAGCCGATTGTTATTCCTAAAGATTTAGGTTCAGTTCACCATGAAGTGGAAATGGCTATTTTAATTGGCATGCCGCTGAAAAATGCGGATGAAGATCGAGTGTCTCGTTCAATTGCGGGTTTTGCTGTGGCTTTAGATTTAACGCTTAGAGACCTACAAGCTAAGTTTAAGAAAGCAGGGCAGCCTTGGGAAAAAAGTAAAGCGTTTGATGGTTCATGTCCAATTTCTGGCTTTATCCCGGTTAGTAGCACTAATGACCTCCAAAATGTACAGTTAAGCTTAGAGATTAACGGGGACGTTCGTCAGTCTGGTTCAACCCGTGATATGATCACGCCAGTGTTACCTCTTATTAGCTATATGTCCCGTTTCTTTACCTTGCGTGCAGGGGATGTCATTTTGACTGGGACGCCAGAAGGTGTTGGTCCATTAGTTTCTGGTGATATGTTAAAGCTATCTATTAATGATAACTCGCTGACCACTCGAGTAATTTAAGCATAGGATTTGGCAGTATTATGTCTGAGTTTTTCTGGCAGGTTAAGACATTAGATGAAATGACAGATGAAGAATGGGAATCTCTGTGTGACGGTTGTGGGCAATGCTGCCTGCATAAGTTAATGGATGAAGATACTGATGAAATCTATTTTACTAATGTTGCTTGTAATCAGTTAAATATTAAAACCTGTCAGTGTAAGCATTATGCCGATCGTTTTAAGTACGAAGATGATTGCATCAAACTGACTCGTGATAATTTGGAAACATTTCAATGGTTACCAAATACTTGTGCTTATCGTTTATTAATGGAAGAGAAGCCATTACCAGCATGGCATCCATTGAAAACCGGATCAAAAACGGCTATGCACAATGAAGGCATCTCTGTTCGGCATATTGCTGTTAGAGAAATCGATGTAGTTGATTGGGAAGATCATATAATGAATCGGCCTAGTCCCCGTTGATATCAAGTATGCTTTATCAAGCGACCCTCAATAGTGAGTAAACTATTGAGGGTTTTTTTATATCTAAATATATTCCTATCTATTTGAGACTCAAATTATGGAGCTTCAATCTGTATTACCGAAGAATTTTCTATCACCCATCTAGGTATTTTCACCTAATTTAATATCTGCTTTATCGTTAATAGATGGTTGATGAAATGTAATTTTATGTTGGTGGTTGATTTTTATTTTCATTATTAACTTTTACTCTATTATTTGGCGATTATTTTTAAAGTTTTAGAATAAAATATTATTTCTACTATACATTTCAATATTGTCATATTGTCGTTCTAATATAGATATTGTACGGATATGTTATGTAATTAGAGGTGTTGTTAACGTTATTCTAACGATTGATTTGTTAGTCATGAGGTAAGGTACTTAGCTAAAAAATAACTACACACGTAGCAAAAAATGCTTTTTTCATCAAAATCTGAACTTAAGTCAAATGAAAAACACGCATTAGGTGTTTTTGGGAATATTCCTAATGGTATTTTTTGTTAGAGAAATTGTTCTGTTTGTAAAATACCCATTTTTTCAAATAATCTTAAATATCACTAAGTTAGATTGTAATTTTGATTTTTTGATAAAGATCAAGTTTTTGAGTTAAAAGTACTACTTATTTAGTATTGCGCTAAGTCTAATGATTATTTCCGCTTACTTAGATTACGTGTTAAAGAGGTTCAATACAGTTGAATTATCAAAAAGTCATTATGTAATAAGAGCATTATATTGCGGTTTTTGTGATTTTTTATTATTTATATCTTCATCTAACGTTTAAAGTGTTTTCCATATCTTATCCAGCCTAGACTCTTCTGCTGATAAAATGCATATTATTAAATTTTTATTTTATCTTAAGTGTGTATTTATCTTTCTTAAATCAATTTACTCTCCACTCGAGTTAATAGGTGTTGAGAATAACAATTCGATATTAAATTTTATTAATTTATCAAAGCCCTAATCTGATTCTCAAGTAAATATATAAATTTAATTTATTAATTTCGGTTTTTTTTAGTTGTTGTAGCTATATTATTTTGTAATGGAATTACTAGAAAAAGTGTCTAAATGTAAATAAAATAATTAAATTTGACTTAAATGTTAAATATGTATTTTTTATTTAAATCTAAAATAAAGTAATATAATGGTTTAATTCACTATATGTTACGTTATTGCATTAGTGTTCATCTGCTTTTGGCTCTCAATATGACTTATTAGGTGTGTATTGTATATTGAAAAATTCAATCGATAAGCCACTTACAATAGGTGTTATCTATTAATCAATTGATTGATGAAAGTAAAAAACGATTTAATGTTCCTTAAGTTTTTATGTATCCTCTGCTCCGAATTATATGGTCGCTTAGATTGTTGGTTCAAAAATAGAATAAGTTAAGTCATACGTCTTCGTGCATTTAAAGCTATTCACTAAAGATAAAAATATGCTTACTTCTGACTGTATCTAAATACGGTCGGTTTCTGTTTTTGCATTTACCGTACGAGATAAAAGGCCATGTAATAAATTTTTTCTAAACAAATAAAAAAATCATATTAGGAATTAAAAATGAAAAAAGTATTACTGACCGCTATCACAGCAGCAGTTTTTGGTGTTACTACAGCAAACGCAGCAACAGCAGTTGGCGGTGGTCAAGTTAACTTCAACGGTAAAGTTATGGATGTATCTTGTACTGTTTCTGTTGATGGGCAAGGCAGCGATGCTACCGTTTATTTGGCGCCAGTTTCTTTAAAAGAAATTAAAGAAACTACAGCAAGCACCATTTTAAAACCAAAAACGTTTGCTATTGAAATTGGTAAATGTTTACAAGGTACTCAAGCTGTGACCGATACCGCTAAGCTGGGCGTTAGATGGACCGGTGGTAACTTAGCTGCAAATACTGGCGGTAACTTAGCAAATACCGTTGTTAATGGAGCTCAAAAAGTTCAATTAGCACTGTCAACTGACGGTAAAGCAAACAAGAAAATCTATCCTGGTGATGCTGGCCAACCGCTTGTTACGGGTGAAAAAAATGGTGAAAATGCACGTTTCACTTATTTCGTCGGCTACATCTCTGAAACCCCAACTGAAGCAACTGCGGGTGAAGTTCAAAGCTACGCAACCTACGAAATTACTTATAACTAATTCATAGGTTAGTTTTTATCTTATTTTTTGATAAAAACGTTGAGTCTGTAAGCGGTGGATATACAGCCGCTTTTTCTTTTTAGAGGTCTACATGAAAGCCATCCTTTTTTGTGTCTGTTTACTGTCTAGCATGACCGTCTTTGCGAATAATATTATTGTTAATGGAACACGTTTTATTTATTCGGGTGATGAAAAAGAAATTACGGTACAGCTAAATAACAGTGCAGACCGCCCCGCAATGGCCCAAGCATGGCTTGATACTGGTGACGCATCTGAAACTCCAGACACCATAAAAACTCCATTTCAGCTTACTCCACCAATTTCACGCGTTGAAGCGAAAGGTGGACAAACTATTCGTATTAAATTGATGGATAAGTCTGCCATTCCACAGGATAGAGAATCCTTATGGTGGCTGAATATTTTAGACATTCCACCGATGGTTAAAAATAAAGCTGAAGAAAATCAAAATGTACTGCAACTGGCGATCCGTTCTCGTTTTAAATTTTTTTATCGCCCAGTAGGACTTGGTAGCCGCGAGCTGGCACCAGAACAGCTGGTTGTTAAATCAGTTGGCAGCAACCTTAATATCGACAATCCAACGCCATACTTTATTACTATTACAAAAATTTCTACAGATGGTGCTAATGGATTAAATGATAAAACAATTTTTTTAGAGCCTAAAAGTCAATTAACAGTTCCGATTAAAAAGCCTTTAGGGTCAGGAATGGCAATTATTATCAATAATATCAATGACTATGGTTCTGATGTTACGGTAAAAACCACCGTAAAATAGGATTAAGAAATGATTCAGAGAGAGTTAAAAAATAAATATTCAAACATACTCTCAGTGGCTAGTGTGGTCACAGTCTGTGCGTTGCCGACTTTTTCTGCTTGGGGTGAAGAAGAGACAGCCTATGAATTTAACAGCGGTTTTATCATAGGAAGCCAAGAAAACGTCGACTTAGAGCGCTTCAATGCCACAGGTATTAGTCCAGGAAAATATTCTGTTGATGTGTATACCAATGGTAATTGGAAAGGGCGTTTTGAACTCGATTTTGTGGCTAAACAAAATGGGCAGCTTGGTGCATGTTATACCCCTGCCTTATTAGCTGATTTTGGTATTAATGTTGAGCAGTTTACCTCCAATCCAGATGTGAAAACCCAACAATGTTTATTCCTGAATGAGTGGAATAGTGACCAAGATGTGGTGGATACATTTCACACATCGACATTGCGTGTTGATATTTCAGTACCTCAAATTTATGAGCAAAAATCATCTCGAGGCTATGTTTCTGAACAATTTTGGAATACAGGGATCCCTGCGTTAAATCTAGGTTATATGAGCAATTACTATAACAGTCACTCTAATGGTTCTAATGATGCAAGTGCCTATCTAGGATTAAATGCAGGCTTTAGCTACGATGGTTGGTTACTTAAACATATTGGTCATTTAAGTTGGCAGCGGAGTAATGGCGCCCAATGGAACAGTAACCAAACTTATCTACAAAGACCTATCGCATCGTTGAAGTCAAAGGCGACAGCCGGTCAGTTTTATACTGATGGTGACATGTTTGATAGTGTGAGTTTATTAGGTGCCAAAATTGCTACCGACGATACGATGTATCCCGATAGCATGAACTCGTTTATCCCGGAAATTAGAGGGATTGCCCAAAGTAATGCTTTAGTAACAGTAAAACAAAATGATGTCGTTCTTTATCAAGCCTCGGTGCCTCCAGGTCCATTTAACCTCACTGATGTTTACCCATCGGGGTCGGGTAATGACTTAGTCGTGACTGTGAAAGAAGCGGATGGAAGTGAATCATCATTTAGCGTGCCTTATACCTCATTAGCCCAGCTAGTACGTCCAGGTTATACCCGTTATCAGTTTTCAGGAGGAAAAGCAGATACCGATGGTTTGAGCAATCGACCCTTTATTATGCAAGGTACGTTACAGCACGGACTAAATAATACGTTCACATTATATGGTGGCGTTACCGCATTTGATGATTATCAAGCTTATTTGATTGGTACAGGGGTGAATACGGTTATTGGTGCAGTGGCGTTTGATCTTACCCAATCTCGAATCGTGTTCAATAATAAAACAGAATTGGGGCAAAGCTATCGTTTTACGTTTAACAAAATGTTTTCGCAAACAGATACTAATCTGGTTTTAGCTGCTTACCGTTATTCAACTGAAGATTATTACAGCCTGTCAAATGCATTATATGCGATTGATTATGATAAAAATGGTAAGGATAGATCACTAGGTCGTGAAAAAAATGGTTTCAGTTACACAATTAACCAAAATCTACCTTATGATTTAGGCAGTTTCTATTTTACGGGGCGTATTTCGAGTTATTGGGATCGCTCAGGGATAGAAAAACAATTTCAGTTGAATTATAATAACCAGTTTGATCGTCTTTCGTACGGTATTTCATTAATGAGAGTGTATGCAGACAATTCAGAAAGAAGCCAAGATGACCGAGTAAGTTTAAACCTCAGCTTTCCTCTTTATTACGGTAATAGAAACTATACCTCAATTACCTCAAATACAGTTTTTAATAACGAAAAATTTGGTTCCTCTCAAGTTGGGGTCAGTGGCGCACTTGATGCGGATAACTACTGGACCTATGGTCTGAATACATCATTAGAAAATGGTGGCAATAATAATTTTGCAGTGAATACTGGCTACCAAACTTCATTGGTGAATACAAATGCCAACTATAGCCAAGGACAAGGTTATCGCCAATATGGTGTCTCAGCAAATGGTTCGATGATCGTCCATTCGGGAGGGGTGACGCTATCCCCAAATACATCATCGACAGTTGCATTGATTGAAGCTAAAGGTGCTGAAGGGGCATTAGTTATCGGGGCTCATGGAACCGCAATCGATAGCCACGGTTATGCTATTGCTCCCTATGTTAGACCTTATCGTACTAATAATATTGAGATTGATCCAAAAGGTAGCTCTGATGACATCGTATTCAGCAATACGAATGAGCAAGTTGTCCCTTATGAAGGCAGTGTGGTGAAAGTGACATTTAACACAAAAGCTGAAAAAACAACTGTTTTTCATGTTGTCAGATCCGATCATAAACCGGTGCCTTTTGGTGCAAATGTCGTTAATGCGAACGATGAATATATCGGTATTGTTGGGCAAGGTGGCACCGTCTTTATTAACAATGAAGATGCAAAAATAGCAACGATTAAGTGGGAAAATGGGCAATGTTCATTTTCACTAGAGGCTGGAAATAGTCAGGAGAGTTTATGCCACTAATAAATCAATGGCGTTTGTTGATTGGAATGGGGGCTCTCTTTGCGGCAAGTCATGCCTCTGCGCATATGACCGGATATAGCCATTGTGATAGGACGCGTGAACCTACCTATAAGCTGGATATGGATATGGGACGAATTGTTGTTGACCCAAATTTAGCTGTAGGTGGGGTGATTGCGAGAAAAAGCTGGCCGTTACGTTCATCCTCCAATGACGTTTATCTTACTTGCTATGGTCGTAATGACCTTGATGCTGAAATTGTCATGCCTGGATTAAGAGATATTGGTAGTCGTATTTATCAATCGAGTGTTCCGGGGATTGGCATGAGATTTGAACGTGCTGGCCAAGTAAGCATGACATACCCTGATACATATACTGTTAATGGTGGTAGATGGGGAACAAACTACTACTTAGCGGGTTCAACATTTACTTTAACATTGATAAAAACTGCAGCAGTAACAGGATCTGGCTCAATTGCGAAAGGGGAATATACTCGGTATGGTGATAGAAATAGTTATAGCCCTATTTTAACAACGTCATTAACAGCAAATGCAATTACAATTGTGTCTCCTTCTTGCATGATTGAAAGTGGTAAAAATCAAAATGTTTATCTTGAAACAATTAAACGATCTCAATTGACTGGACGAGATACTGTTGCGGGAACAAAGAATTTTGATATTGTTTTAAGATGCAGTGGTGGAACAACAGCCTCTGGCTACGCAAATATTAAAATGGATTTTAGTGGTAATCATTCAGTAAGTGCAGTGGAAGGTGTATTAAAAAATGAAGCAACAGGCTCCAATGCAGCTAAAGGTGTCGGTATTCAAGTTATTGAAAGAAAAAGTTATGCCCCAATTAACTTTGGGAAAATTTATGATGTTGGAAGATTAACGAATACTCAAGAAAGAACCTATGTTTTGGAATATGCTGCACGCTATTTTCAATATGATAGTTATGTCTCAACAGGGGAAGTGAGATCTCATATGGTTTTTGATATTACTTACGATTAATATGGTTATTTTCTATTTTTAGATATTCAAATAAACAATTTAAATAAAACCATAAAAGTGGCCTATATAAATATAGGCCATTTCTTTTTCTAAATTTAATATCTAAATTCGATTATTTATATTTGATGTTTTGTTGAAACGATGACGCTTTCTGCTGCATATTGTAATTCTTTATTCGTTATATCAAAAGGGACTTGTTCGTTATCATTATCTTCATTCTTATATCCTTTGAAAAACCACTCAATAGGACACATTAAAATGTCTGCAATATCAAGTAGATGGTCTATTGGGATTTTGTTTATTCCATTTTCATATCGGGATATTTGCTGTTGACTTAAATTTAATTTACTCGCTAAATTTGCACCTGACAAACCTAACTCTTTTCTTCGGTTTTTAATTCTAGTACCGATGATACTATGAATGTCCATATGACATACTCAACTTATTATAAAGGTTTTTATTATTCGTTTGTGTTATATATTATATTAAATTAAAAGAGAATTTAAAAGCTATAGATATAACAAAAACGGTTTTTATTTTTTTTAGGAACTATCTGTTGATTATATGTTTCATTATGTAACACATAATTATTTCAGGGTTATTTTGAATAGTCTTAATGGGATTAACAATAAGAATATACCGCTATAATTATAAGGTTAAACCTGTTTGTTAAGCGATTAGAAACGAATTTCTCCATGTAAAAAACAAGTTTTTTTGTCTATTTATATAGATAACGCGTTTCATTTTGAAACTAATTGCATTGGAAAATTTCACTGATTTATTTTTGAAATTAAAATAATCTAATCAATGATATATATAATTTTTATTAAATGGATGAGGTCTTACCACTATTATTGTATTTATAATAAAAATTATATTTTGTTGCGTCCGTTATGATTGAATGCTTTATTTTTTATTTTTTTGTTATTTTAAAAAATAAACTAATGATATTAGCGAATGAAACTTTATTTATTACTACAATAAATGTAAATATAAAGTATACTGTAATGAGATCGTTGGTTTTTTATCACATAATTAGTGAGGTTCTCATGAAATTGTATATCTATGATCATTGTCCTTTTTGTGTACGTGCGAGAATGATTTTTGGTTTTAAAAAAATAGCAGTTGAGGAAATTATTTTACTCGATAGTGATATAGAAACACCAACTAAGATGATCGGGCGTAAAATGGTACCTATTTTACAAAAAAATGATGGTAGCTACTTACCTGAAAGCCTAGATATCGTTCGCTACATTGATCAATTAAAAGAGCCTCAATATGCAAGCGGTGAAATGAGCACTGAAATTGATAACTGGTATAAAGCCGTATCATCGACAGTATCAAAACTAGTCACTCCACGTTTCACTGAGTCTGAATTTCCAGAGACAAATACCCCTGAGGCTAAAGCGACCTATATCCAGCGCGTGAGTAAGTTTCATGGGGATTTAGACGTGCTGAGAAAGGAAACTCATACATTACTTATCGAGCTTGAACCGCATATGGATTTATTAGATTTGTGGTTAGAAAAACGAGATGTAAATACCGTGGATATTAATGACTTTATTATCTTTCCAGTACTGCGTAGCTTAAGCATTGTGAAAGAAATTTCATTTAGCACAAACATTCATAATTATATGAATAAAATTTCTAAAGCCACAGAGATTAATTTGCTTTTTACACAGGCTAGGTAACATTTTTATCTAGTACAGAATAAAATAAAAAAAACCACATTCTTTAGCTGGAATGTGGTTTTTTATTTTTTTATAAATTAAAAATCATTGCATATAGTCACTTAATGTATACACAAGTTTATAATGACCTTGTAGGAGAACTAATCGATTCTTGGTTAATTCCACTGTAGCACCCTCCGTTAACATGCGATTTATTATCGAATCCCAGCGCGAGAGATCTTCATCAACACATTGTAACTCTGTCTTAGTTAGTGACTTTACTTTTAGCGTAGTATTATCAAATGTCCCCATGCCATTAAAGTCATTACACATAGAAGCAGAGACAAACATTTTCTCTCCAAATGAAATGGCTGGGGCTATTTGCTTATTTCTTACTTTTTTACCATTAACTTCAGTAAGCACAAAATTATGGTGCATTAACTGTTGCTCTAGGGATTGATGACTATTACCCGCATTGACTTGGTGCGTCTGGCACGCACCAAGTAGTAAGCCTAATAACGTAAGAGGGATTAATCTTTTCATCCTAACTTGTCCAACTAAGGCTTAACAATATTTGGGCAAATCTCACCGCGGCTGACTTGCTGGATATTATTTAACGTTGTTAAACTGATGCTCGTTAAGGCTTCTTCAGTTAAAAATGCTTGATGTCCAGTGAACAAAACATTATGACAGGATGATAAGCGACGGAAGATATCATCTTGAATAACGTCATTTGACTTATCTTCAAAGAACAGGTCGCGTTCATTTTCGTACACGTCCATGCCTAATGAACCGATTTTTTGCGATTTTAATGCGCTAATTGCAGCGACTGAATCAATCAATGCACCACGGCTAGTGTTAATGATCATAACCCCTGGTTTCATCTTATTAAATGCCTTTTCATCTAATAAATGATGGTTTTCTGGTGTCAAAGGGCAGTGTAGGGAAATAACATCGGATTGTTGGTATAGCGTGTCCAGATCGACATATTCTGCACCAAGATCCAAGACAGCTTGGTTTGGATATGGGTCATGGGCAAGCAGGCGCATTCCAAAGCCTTTTAAAATTCTCAAGGTTGCTTGACCGATTTTGCCTGTACCGATAATTCCCGCTGTTCGGTTATGCATGTTAAACCCGGTCAAACCCTCTAAGGAGAAATTGGCATCTCGGGTGCGCTGATATGCACGGTGAATTCGTCGATTCAAGCACAGCATCATACCAACAGCGTGTTCTGCTACCGCTTCTGGGGAGTAAGCTGGAACACGAACAACATCAATACCTAGTTCATTAGCAGCATCTAAATCAACGTTGTTAAACCCTGCGCAGCGCAATGCCAAAATTCGAATATTGAGAGCAGCTAGCTCCTCTAAAACAGCACGGTTAGCTTCATCATTCACAAAAATACACACTGCATCGGCACCAACGGCGTTTTTGGCAGTCTGAACAGTTAGTGGGAAATCAAAGTATTCAATATTAAAATCAAATTTTGATTGACGATTAACCTGTTCCATATGCTTGCGATCATACTGTTTGGTACTATAAGAAACAATTTTCATCAGAGGGACTCCATAATTCATAGGAACCAATAAATAACAGGTAGGTAAAAGTAAAAACCTACTAATAGATAAGTTCAGAATAAGACAATTGGTAGTGTAAATCATCTATAAATTCAGAAAATATCTATCTGTTTACTTTCGATTTTCGTTTATGCTTTATGTTTAACAATGCAATACTATTATTGAGTTAAAAGTAGCCAAGCCATAAGAAGTATTAACATACGAGTGAAGTATATGTTTAAACAAGGACGCAGTTAATGATCAGGGCTCTTAAAATACTACTCTGTTTACTTGGAGTTAGCTTTGCGCTCTTAGTCTTACTGTGGACCACGTTTTCTCGCTGGGTACCCATTGTCGCAAATCACTTTTTACCGCATCCCGTGACGCTGTCACTTTCTGATCCTCAGTTAGTGGGGAGGCAAATACAATTCCCGCAGATAAGAATAACGGTAGACAATTGTTCTATCGCCAATTTGGACAACACTCGTATTTCATTTTTTCCACTACGTATAAATATTGATGGTTTAAACCTTGCAGCAGAGTGCATGGATAAAATCAAAACCGATGATAATTCATCAACAGAACCCACCAATATTTCTGACCTATTGAATTCAATCCCAAAGTTTTCACTGGTAATAGAGAGTATTAATTTACAGTCATGGGAAAAATACCAAGGTAGTCTTTGGTTGCGTCGTACAGATGACGCTAAATTAGCGCTAGATTATCGAGGAAAAAATATATCCTTATCCTCATTAATTACACCGTCGGGACAACTCTTGATCAATGAGTTTTTTATAAATTTGCCTCAAGATACACTCCCGAACGATCCGCTTAACCCAACTAAAGTATCGAATATTGAACCTCAGCGCATTGAATTAACAGCTCAACTAGCGTTACCTCTAACCAGCGAGCAAATGCCTGAAACGGGAGATATTACTGCACATTTTAAATTGGTAGAGCTGGGTAAACGTTTAGAAGCCAAACTTCATTGGCAACGCGACCAAGGTTTACTCTCAGTCACAGATGTGGAGTTTCAGCGAGAGTTATTTTACCTACCTTGGCAAATATCGGCTTCTCAATTGATCGTTTCAGATGGACGATGGAACTGGCAGGATGCGGAAATTCCGTTGCATGGCGGCATTGCATTTCAAATTGACCACTGGAATCAAACTATCAATGAAATGAAGGTTTCGGGTCGATTAAATATGCTGACGGATGCTAAAAAAGGTAAAGCTAACGTTGTACTAACGGTTGAGCCTAGCCATATTAATTTACTCAATGCGGATATTAACTTCAGGCTATATGGACAAGTTAAATATGATGACATGGTGCTGGACATTAATTTACCTGCAAAAATTGCAGGTCAGATAGTTTCTCCGACGGTTGCATTTTTGCCCGGTTCTTTAATGAGAGCCTATGGACAAGTGACACCGACAATTTTACTCAATGAAATACGTTTACCGCTAGCGGGCACTCGTTTGAGTGCCGAGGGAATTTCAGGGCGTTTACAGGCCATTGTGAAAGTGAAAGAACAGTATTGGGGGGATTTTGTCGTTCATTTAGATGGAACTGCAAATAGATTCAATATTGATAAAGGAAAGTGGTTTTGGAATTATTGGGGAAATGCGCAATTACCGACATTGGCTGCTCGTTGGGATATCAAAGGAAATGGAAGCTGGCAAGATACACAACTAACGCTAAATAGCCTAACAACGGGATTTGACCAGATCAAATACGGCTTACTTTCGATGAGCTCGCCACGTTTAATTCTTACACAACCTCTAATTTGGCAGCGGGATGAAAGTAAAGCTAATTTCCACGGTTCATTACAATTAACCAGCGACAAAATGCAATTTGGCGTAGACAGTTATTTACCGAAAACAACGGTCAATGCTGACCTAACAGGTCAATCTCCTGCAAGTTTTCAATTAAAAGGGGATTTAAGTACTCAACAAGTTGGGCCTATCGTAATATTTGGGCGTTGGGATGGCGAGCGTCTAAGAGGGGAAGCGCGTTGGCCTGAGCAATCGGTCACTGCATTTCAGACATTAATTCCTAAAGATCTTGGAATAGAATTACGGCAAGGAAAGCTATTCTCTCAGGCTGCATTTTCTATCGCTCCTGAGAGTGGATTTATTGCAGGCGGACACTGGCGTGTTGCGAATACCAGTCTCTGGTTAAAAGATGGTGAATTAAATGGATTAGATTTTGTCCTCCCATGGAAATTGCACAATAGCACTTGGACGCTGGGTGAAAAATCTCCGGTTGAATTACGGATTAAACATGTTTCTAACTTGTTTGAGTTTACAGATATTAAAGCTGATTTATCCGGAACCTATCCACCTACTGAAACAACGCCAATACAGTTAAGTAATGTGGGTTTTAAAATGCTGGGGGGAGAGGTTAATTTAGATTTATTACGTTGGCCTCAAAATAAACCCGCTACCATTAGTGTTCATGACGTGGAACTCAGCGAATTATTTACCAAGCTTAAAGTTTCTCAGTTTGCGGTTTCCGGTCGAGTTAATGGACAATTGCCTTTTTATTTGAACAACCCTGAATGGATTGTTCGGGGTGGCTGGTTGGAAAATAGTGGCCCACTAACACTGCGTTTAGAAACAGATTTTGTTGAATCTATTGCTAAAGATAATATCTCTGCGGGTTCAGCGATTGGTTGGTTGCAATATTTAGAAATAGAAAAAAGTCGCACTGATGTTAATTTAACCAACTTGGGGCTATTAACAATGTCGACTATTCTTGAAGGATATAACGCCCGTGAGGCGAAGAAACGTGAAGTTCACTTAAATTACCACCATGAAGAAAATGTTTTTCAATTATGGCGTAGCTTACGCTTTGGTAGTGGCTTAGAAGAGTGGTTGGAAAAAAATCTGTGATTCTGTAATAAAGAAAGGATGAACGTGAAAACATTAAAATTAGTAACAGTGATGGCAATGGTTGCAGGGTTGACAGCTTGTTTACGGGTAGAAGTTGCAACACCAGATAAACCTATTAATATCAATATGAATGTTAAGATTGAACATGAAATTCAGATCAAAGCGGACCGACAAGTCGAGGAACTGCTGAAAGAAAATAGTGACTTATTTGGTGAGGTTCACAGCAAATGATGAATTTGATTAAAGTGATTATATTATTCTCGGCCTTTAGCATATTTTCTGCATTTGCTCTGACCGTGGACGAAGGTAAAAACCAAGGATTAATTGGAGAAACATTCTCGGGATATTTAGCCATTGTCGATCCCAATAACCCAGAGGCGAAGGTATTGATTGAACAAATCAACGCAGAAAGAAAAGCAAAATACGATGAAATCGCAAGAAAGAATAACTTAAAAACCAACGATGTTGCGAAACTTGCAGGGCAAAAGCTGGTGGATCGTGCAGACAAGGGAGAATATGTACGAGGCATTAATGGGCAGTGGGTAAAGAAAAAATAAAAATGCGCACATCATTGTGCGCAGATAGGTAACAGACTAAATCTAACAAGGCGTTTTGTTATGCAATCAGAGCATCAATATGAGATTTAGCTTGTAACTGAGCAGTTTCCGCTGATTCCGGGCCTAATGCAGTTCCTTCAGCAAAAATAAATTCAATATCAGTAATCCCAATAAAATTTAAAAACAGTGTTAAATAAGGCACGATAATATCGGTTGGGGTATCTCTATAAATACCACCACGACTCGTCAAAATATATGCACGCTTACCCTTTAATAGCCCGACAGCACCTTGTTCTGTATATTTAAATGTTTGCCCAGAGCGAGCAATAAAATCAAAATAATGTTTCAGTTGAGATGGGATCGTAAAATTGTACATTGGCGCGGCAATCACAACGACATCACTTTGCTTAAGTTCAGCAATTAATTGATTCGACAGCTCCAAATGTGCTTGTTGTTCAGCGGTTTTAGTGTCACTCGGTGCAAAAGCTGCTAAAATTTCACGATCAATGGCTGGGACGGGGTCATTAACTAAATCTCGAACAGTAATCTCATCAGCCGGATTTTTTGCTTTCCATTGCTGAATAAAATAATCAGCCATTTTGTTACTGTGCGAATAGTCTGCCAAAATGCTGGATTTTAATAATAATACGTTACTCATTGTTTCCCTCGAAATCGGTGTAACTCTCTATCTATTAACGATAATGATACTCGACATAGGGTAGATTGATAGGAAGATTTTTAGAAGACTAGGTTCAAAAAAATTGATGGTATTTTCATGAAATAACTAAAATTACAAAATAAAACTAAATATTATCTTTAGTCAGCGTAGGGGAAGTTTAACTTGCTGATGATGTAATGAATTGAAATATAAGGATTAGAGAATGGACCCCATTCTATCGACACTCAATGCTGAAATTGAACAAACTTCAATACGTGACCAATGGCTGCTCAAAAAAAGAATCCATGGAATTGCTAAAATACAAGATCAAAAATCGCGTATGGCGGTTATTGAAGTCATTAAAGGGGATATTGAAAAGGCTAAGCAAAAAGTTGAAAAAAAATGCCTTAATGTCCCCAAAATTATTTATCCCGATAATTTGCCCGTTAGCCAGAAAAAACAAGTCATTCTAGAAGCAATACAACATCATCAAGTGGTGATTATTGCAGGTGAAACTGGCTCAGGTAAAACGACTCAGATACCTAAAATTTGTCTTGAATTAGGTCGAGGAATTAAAGGCTTTATTGGGCATACTCAACCAAGGCGACTCGCTGCTCGTTCAGTTGCCTCACGATTAGCTCAAGAGCTAGAGTGCGAGCTGGGTACTAACGTAGGTTATAAAGTTCGTTTTAGTGACCAAGTTGGTGAAACAACTCAAGTTAAGTTGATGACCGATGGTATTTTACTCGCTGAATTACAGAATGATAAATTACTCCTGCAATACGATACAATTATCATCGATGAAGCCCATGAACGTAGTCTAAATATCGATTTTATATTGGGATATTTACGTCAATTATTACCTAAACGCCCTGACCTTAAAGTGATTATTACTTCTGCGACGATTGATCCTGAGCGTTTTTCTCGTCATTTTGGCCATGCGCCAATTGTTGAGGTTTCAGGGCGTACTTATCCTGTGGAAGTCCGTTATCGCCCAATTATGGGGGATGACAATGACAGTGAGCGGGATCAAATTGATGGCATTATCGATGCTGTGAATGAGCTAGGTCGAGAAAGCCCTGGCGATATTTTGATATTTATGAGCGGAGAACGAGAGATCCGCGATACCGCTGATGCACTAACTAAGTTGCAATTACGTCACACGGAAATACTCCCATTATTTGCGCGACTGTCTAACAGCGAACAAAATCGGATTTTCCATCCTCATGGTGGGCGCCGCATAATTTTGGCAACTAACGTTGCGGAAACCTCATTAACAGTTCCAGGTATCAAATATGTGATTGATACCGGTTATGCTCGAATTAGCCGCTATAGCTATCGTACTAAAGTACAGCGCTTACCCGTTGAAGCTATTTCTCAAGCCTCAGCGAATCAACGTAAGGGGCGTTGTGGACGTGTTTCTGATGGTATCTGTATCCGATTGTATTCTGAAGAGGATTTTCTTTCTCGTCCTGAATTTACCGATCCTGAAATTTTAAGAACTAACCTAGCATCGGTCATTTTACAGATGACTTCGATTGGTCTTGGCGATATTGCTGCTTTTCCATTCGTAGAGGCACCGGATAAACGTAATATCCAAGATGGTGTCAAACTGCTGGAAGAGTTAGGGGGAATTCAGCCACATAAAGAGGCTGATAAAGGTTATCGTTTAACGGATGTAGGACGCCAATTGGCGCAACTGCCCGTAGACCCACGTTTAGCACGTATGGTGATTGAAGCCAGAAAATATGGTGCAGTGAGAGAAACCATGGTGATTGTATCGGCATTGTCGATCCAAGACCCACGTGAAAGACCTCTTGATAAGCAGCAAGCGGCTGATGAAAAGCATCGTCGTTTTCACGATAAGCAATCCGATTTCATGGCATTTTTAAACCTATGGGACTATCTAAAAGAACAACAAAAAGCATTGTCCAATGCTCAGTTTAGAAAAATGTGCCGTCAGGATTTTCTCAACTATCTACGAATTAGAGAGTGGCAGGACTTGTACACTCAATTAAGACAAGTCGTTAAAGAACAAGGTATTGCAATCAATAGTGTGGAGGCTGACTTCCGTAGTATTCATGTTTCTCTATTAGCTGGTTTGCTATCGCATATTGGGCAAAAAGATGCGGAAAAACATGAGTTTATTGGGGCAAGGAATGCTCGCTTTACGATATTTCCAGGTTCTGGATTATTTAAAAAACCGCCAAAATGGACAATGGTTGCAGAGCTAGTTGAAACTTCGAAACTTTGGGGGCGAATTGCGGCGGCGATCGACCCTGAATGGATTGAACCACTTGCTGGGCATCTCGTTAAGCACCATTATAGTGAACCTCATTGGTCAAAATCAGAAGGCGCGGTAACGGCTTCTGAAAAAGTGACATTGTATGGCTTGCCTATTGTTGCATCCCGCCAAGTGAATTATGGATCGATTGATCCATTATTATGTCGTGAATTATTTATTCGCCATGCACTAGTTGAGGGTGATTGGAATACTCGCCACGCCTTTTTTAAAGCGAATTTAAAGTTACTATCTGAAGTTGAGGATTTAGAACATAAATCGCGACGTCGCGATATTCTCGTGGATGATGAAACGTTATTTGCGTTCTATGACCAGCGAATTCCTAATGATGTGATTTCATCTCGTCACTTTGATAAATGGTGGAAAGATGTCTCAAAACAGCAACCAGACTTGCTTAACTTTGAGAAAAATATGCTCATTAAGGAGGATGCGGGAAATGTGTCATTACTCGACTATCCTAATTATTGGTACCAAGGTGAATTAAAATTCCGCTTAAGTTACCAATTTGAGCCGGGAACTGATGCTGACGGTGTCACGGTACATATCCCATTAGCGATTTTAAATCAGGTTCAAAATATTGGTTTTGACTGGCAAGTTCCGGGGTTACGTCATGAATTAATTGTGGCACTGATTAAATCATTACCTAAACCGATTCGCCGTAACTTTGTTCCAGCACCGAACTATGCTTCAGCATTTCTAGAGCGAGTACCCAATCCAGAGGGCAGTGTGCTGGATAAGCTTGAACGCGAATTGCGTCGCATGACAGGTGTGACAGTTGAAAGAGAAGCTTGGCAGCTAGATCAATTGCCTGTGCATTTAAAAATGACGTATCGAGTTGTTAACGATAAAAATAAAACCATCGCGGAAGGGCAAGATCTTGATGCACTAAAAGATAGTCTCAAGGAAAAAGTGCAAGAAACCTTATCTGAAGTGGTTGATGACGGTATCGAACAGAGCGGTTTGCATATCTGGAGCTTTGGTGAATTACCCCAACGCTATGAGCAGAAACGAGGTGGGTACTCGGTGAAAGCTTATCCAGCGTTGGTGGATGAAAAAAACAGCGTTGGTATTCGTGTTTTTGAAACTGAATTTGAGCAACAACAAGCCATGTGGGCTGGAGTGCGCAGATTACTGTTATTAAATATTCCTTCACCAATTAAATATCTCCATGAAAAATTACCTAATAAGTCAAAATTAGGTCTCTATTTTAACCCGTATGGTAAAGTGCTGGAGCTGATTGATGATTGTATTGCTTGTGGTGTCGACCAACTGATTGATAACTATGGTGGCGCAGTTTGGAATGAAGAGCAATTTGAAGAATTGAAGGAATATGCCCGTGCTGAACTTAACGATGTCGTGGTTAACATTGCGAAGCTAGTTGAACAAATTTTAACATCGGTGTTTGCTATTAATAAGCGCCTAAAAGGTCGTGTTGATTTCTCGATGGCGTTAGCCTTATCTGATCTAAAAGCACAAATGTCAGGGTTAGTATTTAAAGGTTTTGTGACAGAGCAGGGCTGGAAACGATTACCAGATATCCTTCGTTATTTGAACGGTATTGAACGTCGTTTAGAAAAACTGGCCATTGATCCGAATCGTGACCGTGCGCAAATGAGTAAAGTTGAGCATGTGCAAAATATGTGGCAGCAATGGATGGGCAAATTAACTCCTCTACAGAAAAAATTACCCGAGGTTCAAGAAGTGCGTTGGATGATTGAAGAGCTACGGGTGAGCCTATTTGCACAGCAATTAGGGACGCCATATCCAATCTCCGATAAACGGATTATCCAGACGATGGAAAGCTTGAGCCAGCAATTATAGGTCATTGATTTAATCTCATTAAAACGCACCGGCTTTCAATAAGCAGGTGCGTTTTTTATTCTTGCTTACTTATTTATTGTGGCTGACATTCCGGCTTTTTAGTTACAACATGCTTGTTGTTTTTTAAACAAAAGATACCTGCAACACCGTAATTGATTTTACGATCTCAAGTTAACCAGTAAAGCATGGGCGTTTAGAAAAATAACTAGAAGTAAAGACAGCTAAATAGAGTCCGGAGTGAAGGGCGTTTGAAATATAGGAGGGTACTAAGTCCAAATGAGAACTTAGTACCTTTTAAACTCAAAGCTAGGTTAAGAGATAATAGAGAGCGGGAACAGATGCGACAGCGATAGCTATTATCAATATTTTCTCAGCGAGTTTCAGTGGGGCTTTAGATGTTTGCTGGGAACGAGCATAGAGAAACAGTAAGATGCCTGGTGCATACAAAACAACGGATAGCATCAAGTTAATCAAACCAGAAGCATATAATAGCCATAAACCATAAATGCTAGCGACTAAGCCGACTGCAAGTAATGCTTTACTATGACGACTATAGGCTACTTTAACCAAGAATGCCCCGACTAAAAAGTAGGGAACTAAAATCATTTCAGAGGCAATAGTTAGCAATGTATTGTAGTTGCTGCCACTTAGCCAAATTAAAACCAATGACAACTGTACTGCACCATTGGTGAGCCATAAAGAAGATGACGGCGCATCATTTTTGTTGAGTTTATTGAAAATTCTTGGGAATGATTGATATTGAGCGGCAATATACGGTACTTCTGCCGCCATAATTGTCCAGCTCAAATAGGCGCCACAAACGGAGATAATCAAACCCGCAGCAATAATGATATCGCCGCTAGACCCAATCAAGCTCACCATCAGGGTTGCCATTGATGGGTTTTTGATCTCAGCAAGATCAGCTCTAGGCATGATCCCTAGGGAAAGTAGAGTAACTAAGATATAAATAATCAATGCAGAGCTAACGGCAAAAATGGTAGCAAGGCCCACATCACGGCGATTTCTAGCTCGGGCAGAAACGACCACCGCACCTTCAATACCGATAAAAACCCACAACGTGATGAGCATGGTATCTTTGACTTGTTGCCAGACGGGAATTCCAAGTTCTATGCCGCTAAAATCAGCATCAAAAATATCTAATTTGAAAGCAAGAAAAGCCAAAACAATGAATAAACCGAGGGGGATGAGTTTTGCCATTGTGGCAAGTTTATTGATACCCGCAGCAGTTTGTACGCCACGTAAGACCAAATAATGAACGACCCACAGTAAAATAGACTCCCCAATTAAAGCCTGCCATGTATTACCATCACCAAATACAATGTTATCTGGCGTATCGGTAAAGAAGCTAATCGCAGCAAAGACAATGACTAAGTAAGATACGTTGGCAACGACGGCGCACAGCCAGTAGCCCCAGGCGGAACAAAAGCCAATAAACTCGCCAAATCCAACTTTTGCATAAGTGAATATTCCGCCATCAAGATCTGGACGTATCCTAGAAAGAAATAAAAGAGAAAATGCAAGGAATAGGATCCCGACGCCTGTGATGGACCATCCAATGATTAATGCTAATGGACTCGCCACTTCAGCCATATTCTGTGGAAGGCTAAAAACACCGGCACCAACCATTGAGCTGAGAACTAGCGCGGTTAGGGCGGTAAGGCTTAGAGTGTTTTTCAATGTATATCCTGGTTGTTCTGCAATCAAAAGTTAAAATGACGTTAAGATAGAGACTGTCGTAACTAGATTCACTATAACTGAGGATAAATCCAGTGAGATCGCCTACTAAATTAGTGTGTGGATTCTACGAATGAAATGAACCAGATGCAATGGAAAAATATGCACTTAAGCAGAAGTTTTATTCACTTTTGGTTACTAAAGGTAAACAAGTGGATACGATCGGGGGAGAATGCATTGTTTGCTTAAAATAGAGGGTACAAAAAAGCCAGTTTGTATCACAAACTGGCTTTTAGAAGAGTCTTATTAACGATTACTTAAATAGATCCGCACTAATGGTTACGCTGCCACCATTAGACTGCCATTCTCTCGTAATATGATAATATTTAGCACCTTTCGCTTCAGCACGTTTCGCTATTTGATAACGAACTTCTGGCGTATTGGTGTAATAACCAGAGAACGTGATGGAATCAAAAGGAACCATCATTGCTGCTGCGGTTTTGTTCACTTCTTCAATGACATAACCGTTAGGCAATGTCACGCTAGTGCGACCAGGTTGGCTAGATGATGTCTCAAAGAAACGACCGACCGCTTCGGTTGGCTCATCTGAACTGGCAACACCAGGAATTAATACTTTATCAGCGGCTTCGCCACCTTCCGCTAACATTGCTCGTCCGGCTTCAGAGTCAGCAGGAACAACTGCATCTTCTTTTTGAATTTGGCGTACAGGAGCGTCTTTTTTATAGATATAAGCCGTTGCTAGCGTATTACCACCATCATTCATGGCAACGTTACGCACTAAGTAGAAAGACGCAGCGCCTTTCTCTTTTGCTTTTTTAGCTAATGCTTCATATAGATCTGGTTGAGACGGGTAGAAACCACTGACAGTGACAGTATCAAAAGGTTGATATATTTTAGCGTCTGCTTTGGACATCTCTTCTATGCCATCAAATACTCGACGTTTTGATTCTTCAATCTTAGGTGCATCTTTTGCATACACATCCGCAACAACACGCATGTTGCCACTATCACCGATATCATCAAGGCTTTGAATGTAAAAGGCATTTGCCCCCATTTTATCAGCCCTACGGGAAACAGCATCGGATGCTTCATAGATAGCATTAAAACGCCCGGTGACTGTTATACGCTCATAAGGTTGTAATTCTTTAGCCTGTTTTGGCGTCAATTCAACAGCCGCTTGAGTCGCAGTTATACTTGTTAATGATAACACCGCGGCTGCGATGACCGTAGTTTTCAGCTTCATACAAAATCCTTCCGACTTGCGTAATTTATTATAAACATGCTGAATAATAGTTGTACCACATAGGCGAGATTATTACACGTAACTGTCTATGTTGTCGCATTATTTTATTTAGCGAGGACACAAATATTGGTTGACTAGTCAAATTTACCAGTTTTTTTTAAGTATCCAGTGTTTTATTGACCTAAAACTAAGATTTTCACGGTGAATTCCATTTACTGTCTTAGAAACGTGATCAATTATGGATCAATCAAGTTAATTTCAGTAGGTTATTAGAACATTTTAAAACGGTTTAACGACAAAATAAGACTTTTCTTTTTAACTAGATAGTCATATTTTGCTAATTAACTTACATACTAGATTACTTCATGCTTTAAAAAGGGAACATTATGCGTATTGGTATACCAAGAGAACGACTTGCCAATGAAGCGCGTGTTGCTGCTACACCTTCTACGGTAACTCAATTATTGAAATTGGGTTTTTCTGTGTGTGTAGAACAACAGGCGGGACATCTAGCAAGTTTTGACGATGCTGCGTATGAGCAAGTAGGCGCTGAAATTGTTGATCGTGAAACGGCACTGGCAGCAGATATTGTATTTAAAGTAAATGCACCGCAAGCCGATGAGATCTCATTATTAAAAGAAGGGGCGACTTTAGTCAGCTTTATTTGGCCGGCACAAAATCCTGATTTAATGGAGTCTTTGAAAGCACGTAATATTAATGTCATGGCTATGGATGCAGTTCCTCGTATTTCTCGAGCGCAATCTTTGGATGCATTAAGCTCGATGGCAAATATTGCAGGTTATCGTGCCATTGTTGAAGCAGCTCATGAATTTGGTCGCTTTTTCACGGGGCAAATTACTGCGGCAGGAAAGGTACCACCAGCCAAAGTGATGATTATCGGTGCTGGGGTTGCTGGATTAGCGGCCATTGGTGCAGCGGGAAGTTTAGGTGCGATCGTTCGTGCTTTTGATACACGTCCAGAAGTTAAAGAACAAGTGCAAAGTATGGGCGCAGAATTCCTTGAACTTGATTTCAAGGAAGAGGCTGGCAGTGGTGATGGTTATGCTAAAGTCATGTCGGAAGCGTTTATTAAAGCAGAAATGGAATTATTTGCAGCACAAGCTAAAGATGTCGATATTATCGTCACCACGGCATTAATACCGGGTAGACCAGCGCCAAAGCTGATCACCAAAGAAATGGTTGCCTCTATGAAGCCGGGTAGTGTGATTGTTGACCTTGCTGCACAAACAGGGGGTAACTGCGAATTAACTCAAGCAGACAAATTGGTTGTGACTGACAATGGTGTAAAAATCATTGGTTATACGGATTTACCTAGTCGCCTACCAACGCAATCATCACAGTTATATGGCACAAACCTTGTTAACTTGATGAAATTACTCTGCAAAGAAAAAAATGGCGAAATTGACATTGATTTTGATGATTTAGTCATCCGAGGTGTCACTGTCATTAAGCAGGGAGAAATTACCTGGCCAGCTCCTCCAATCAAAGTTTCTGCGCAACCACAAGTTAAACCTAAAGCCGTAGAAAAAGTAAAAGCACCAGAGAAAAAAATGTCCCCGGTGACCAAATTTAGTCTTATGGCGTTAGCTATTATTCTATTTGGTTGGTTCGCTAACTCCGCACCTGCAGAGTTTTTATCACATTTTACGGTCTTTGCATTGTCCTGTGTGGTGGGTTATTACGTGGTATGGAACGTAACTCATGCATTGCATACGCCGTTAATGTCGGTCACTAATGCTATCTCGGGAATTATTGTTGTCGGTGCATTATTGCAAATCGGCAGTGGTGGTTGGGTAAGTTTCTTATCCTTTATTGCCATATTGATCGCCAGTATCAATATTTTCGGTGGGTTCACAGTGACCCAACGCATGTTAAAAATGTTTCGTAAAGGATAAGGGGTAACTTATGTTGTCGAGTGGAGTTGTGACAGCGGCATATATTGTTGCTGCTATCCTATTTATTTTCAGCCTTGCAGGACTATCTCGCCATGAAAGCTCCCAACGTGGGAATACTTACGGCGTTATCGGAATGGCGATTGCATTGATTGCTACCATCATGGGACCCCATAGCGCTAATGTGGGTTGGATGATTACTGCAATGGTTATTGGTGCTGTGATTGGTATCCGCTTAGCGAAAAAAGTTGAAATGACTGAAATGCCAGAGTTAGTGGCGATTCTACATAGCTTTGTGGGTCTTGCTGCGGTACTTGTTGGCTTTAACAGCTTTATTGCAAGTGAAGGGCATGCCAATGCGGTGATGGAGAATATTCACCTAACGGAAGTCTTTTTAGGTATTTTCATTGGTGCGGTAACCTTTACTGGCTCAATTGTTGCTTATGGAAAATTATCTGGAAAAATGTCATCAAAACCGATGATGTTGCCAAATCGTCATAAATTGAACCTTGCTGCATTAGTCGTTTCATTCATTCTGTTGGTTATTTTTGTTAAAACTGACAGTGTGGGCCTGCAAGTCTTCCTGATGCTTATCATGACAGTGATTGCATTAGCTTTCGGTTGGCATTTGGTTGCCTCTATCGGTGGGGCTGACATGCCAGTCGTTGTTTCGATGCTGAACTCTTATTCAGGTTGGGCAGCTGCGGCGGCAGGTTTTATGCTGAGCAACGATTTATTAATCGTTACGGGAGCATTAGTTGGTTCTTCTGGTGCAATTCTTTCTTACATTATGTGCAAAGCGATGAATCGCTCATTTTTCAGTGTGATCGCCGGTGGCTTCGGTACCGATGGTTCTTCAACGGGCACAGAAGAAGAAATGGGAGAATACCGAGAAACAACGGCGGAAGAAGTGGCTGAAATGCTAAGAAATTCCACTTCAGTGATCATCACTCCGGGGTATGGACTAGCAGTGGCTCAAGCACAATACCCAGTTCACGATATCACAGCGAAATTACGTGAACGCGGTATCAAAGTACGTTTTGGTATTCACCCTGTAGCAGGGCGTTTACCCGGTCATATGAACGTATTATTAGCAGAAGCCAAAGTCCCTTACGACATTGTATTAGAAATGGACGAGATTAATGATGATTTTGCTGAAACGGATACGGTTTTAGTTATTGGTGCAAATGACACGGTGAACCCTGCGGCGCAGGAAGATCCAAATAGTCCAATTGCGGGAATGCCAGTATTGGAAGTTTGGAAAGCAAATAATGTCATTGTCTTTAAGCGTTCGATGAATACTGGATATGCGGGTGTACAAAACCCATTATTCTTTAAAGAAAATACCCAAATGTTATTTGGGGATGCAAAAGCCAGTGTCGATGCAATTTTAAAAGCATTGTAATAGTGAATAAAAGTTTTGATTAGAATAAACGCCCTGAAATCAGGGCGTTTTTATATCAAAATATCATGATCATTATTAATCGGATTTCGAGTAATAATAGGAGAAAATAAAAAAGCCCATAAATATGTCGATTTATGAGCTTCTACAGATTAATAAATTAATCTTTTTAATTAGTCATTTTCAGATGCATTAATTGGGCAAACAAAACCATCCGGTTTTATCGCCAATAAATCACATTTTAGTTTATCAACGACATGTTCTGCAGTATTACCAAGAAAAGCAGCTGATAGGCCTGTACGTCCTAAAATCCCCAGAACGACAACGCCTGCATGTAGCTCTTCGCACATATCGGGAATGATTTTTTCCGGCAGACCTTCACGAACATGGGTAAATTTCTCATCAATACCAAATTTTTGGCGTAAGCTTTTCATGGCAATCAGATGCTGACCACGTAACGCGTTATTGTACAAACTCGGGTCAAAATCCGGTAGTTCGATAGCAATATTCATGGGGGCGATAGGGTACGCACTGACTAAATGGATATCTTGATCCTTGATAACGCGTCGAGCTAAATCTTGCGTTTTTTCGACCAATTTAATATTGAGGTCATCATGGTAAGATTCTTCATTCGACAGATTAACCGCAACCACCACGGAGCCATGGTCAGGCCAAACTTTATCTTTTACCATCCACACAGGACATGGACATTTTCTGAGCAAATGCCAATCTAACGGTGTGAAAATAATGGATTCCAAATTGTCAGTTTGGTGTGCCATTTTCAATAGTAAATCATGTTGACCGCTGATGACTTCCTGAATGATGGCTTCATAAGGCTTGTTATGCCAAATGACTTTAATTTCAATTTCAATTCCGGCTTCAATATAGAAGTGTGCTTGCTGTTTTATCCATGCTGCTTTTTGACTGATGACGCCTTTGCGCATTGCATTACGTTCTTCAGGAGAAAGTAGGGTCGTCATATCATAAGATAAGTCATAGATAGGTAAGAACGCCTTTATCCGTCCCCCATTACGCTGCACGATATAAACAGCTCGTCTTAATGCAGGTTGATCATCCTGATTTGGGTCGATTGCTACTAAAAGATTTTTATAGTCAGCCATACAGATATCCTCTTAATAAACGGATAGTTCCATATCATTAAACTATGTTATTGGGGATAAATAGGCAAGATGTGTGCTGAAAAAATAACAACGGATCACCAAGTTTGTGATCCGTCTAGAAGAGGTTAGCAAGAAACGGAAGAAACTTTTCCTGCGATATCAGTCAGTTTAGTCATGTCATCGATAGTGATATATTTACCTTTAACGCTGAGCATGCCACTTTTTTGGAAACGACCTAATAAACGGCTGATAGTTTCAACGGTTAAACCAAGATAATTACCGATATCACCACGCGTCATGGTCAATCGAAACTCTCTTGGTGAAAAGCCACGTTCTGCAAAGCGATGTGAGAGGTTAAGAATAAATGCAGCTAAACGTTCTTCCGCATTTTTCTTGGATAATAAGAGGATCATTTCTTGATCTCCCTTAATTTCACCGCTCATCAGACGCATAATTTGCTGACGTAGGTTAGGCATTTTGCCAGATAAATCATCTAGCGTTTCAAATGGAATTTCGCAAACCATTGAAGTTTCTAAAGCTTGAGCAAAACTTGGGTGCTGAGTATGGATAATTGCATCAAATCCAACAAGGTCACCAGCTAAGTGGAAGCCAGTAATTTGTTCATCACCTTCTTCGGTGATGGTATAGCTTTTTATTGTGCCTGATCGGATAGCATATAAAGAACGTAATTCATCACCCGCTTTAAATAAGGCTTGGCCTTTTTGAATCGGTTTTTTACGTTCGATAATATTGTCTAGTTGATCCAGTTCATGTTCATTCAGCGTAAAAGGAATGCAAAGTTGGCTAATGCTGCAGTCCTGGCAATGAATTGCGCAACCACCAGACTGGATACGACGAACAACTCTTTTTTCTGGGATCATATTAAAAGCTCAATCAGATTAAAATTATTGATATGAGTCAATTTTAGCATAAGATATGACGACTGGTAAGTGCTATATAAGGCAGAATTGGCTTATTAAATAAAAAAGCAAAAGAAGCTAAATTTGCTAACTAAATAAGCTTAGAATTAAATGCTAATCTAAAAGATATTATTAATTCTAAAAATTGGAATATATTAAATGAAGGTATTTAACATTCAGAAAGTCGCACAAAAACATCAATTGAGTAAATACTTTCTTTGAGCAGTTTATTAGCATTAAATTAACACAAGAATAAACAAAAAAATATCATTTTATCCTATTAACCTATAAAAAGAGGACATAATGAGTAACATTTTCTCACCGTTACCCCCATTAATGACAGCCGTAGATATTATAGAGCCAGGCGATGCGGATAAACTGCAATTAATAAATATTCCACTGCCAAAACTCTCTGCTGGTTACATGATTGTAAAAGTTGAGGCAGCAGGAGTGAATCGGCCTGATATTTTTCAGCGAAAAGGCTCTTACCCACCACCTGAAGATGCTTCACCTATTATGGGCCTTGAAGTTTCAGGAACAGTAGTTGCAATGGCTGATGATGTCACACAGTGGCAGATTGGCGACCGTGTATGTGCATTAGTTGCTGGAGGGGGTTATGCAGAATATTGTTTAGTTCATCAAGATATTGCATTACCTCTCGGTAATTTAACCTTTGAAGAGGGCGCTGCAGTTCCTGAAAACTTTTTTACCGTTTGGGCCAATATGTTCCAAATTGGTCAATTAAAGCAAGGTGAAACTGTATTAATTCATGGCGGAACTTCAGGGATTGGTAGCGTTGCTATCATGTTAGCGAAAGCATTTGGAGCAACCGTGATTACGACGGTGGGGTCAGATGAAAAAGTGTCAGTCGCTAAATCTTTAGGTGCAGATTGTGTCATTAACTATCGCAATCAGGATTTTGTTTCCGTCGCACTTGAGTTCACTGCTTCTCATGGTGTGGATATCGTCGTTGACATCATCGGTGGAGACTATGTCTCTAAAAATTATATGGTGGCGGCTAAATTTGGTCGAATCATCCAAATTGGCATGATGAAAGGTAACCCAACAAACCTTAATATGATGCCGATGATGGTTAAGCGCTTACAACATACTGGGTCGACGATGCGTTCTCGTAGTATTGATGAAAAAATTCATATTGCGAAGGAGCTAAAACAGCAGGTATGGGGAATGTTACAAAAAGGTGAAATAAAACCAATCATTAACAAAGTGTATCGATTGGAACAAGTGACTGATGCTCATAATCATATGGAATCAGGTGATCTTTTTGGTAAAATTATCTTGATTAACAATTAAATAGATGGTTATTTTTTTGAATTAGCTATTTGTCAATATAATCCATTGAGAATGAAATTATTTTTCATTTATAACAAATAATTTACATTATCAAGTCTTTTTAGCGTAAATATCTCTTTACAGATAATTAATTTTTGAATTTTTGTACCTGTCCACAAATCCGAACGAAATTGAGATGTGTTTGTTAATATTTTAATGAAGATGGATTATATCTATAGACAAGTTGGCTCATTAACGGCTTGTCTACCTTTCAATATAGGTTAAGCGATATATCTCTTCGATATCATTAACAAGTTGTCATTTGACAAAGACATTCCCCCGTTATTGCACTTTCCAATGATAATAAGTTGGTCACTTAAATACGGTTGGCATTAGCCAACTGTAGTTTGAAGGTGTAGCGATAATGAATAATTTTAACAATAAAAACATGAATGTAGATGCACTATTTCTCGGTCCTAAATCTGAAAATGCGGTTTTTTTCAGAGAAATGATGGAATATGCAATATCCGAACACATACACTGGCGGTCAGGTTATCATCCTGAAGATCCAGACTTAACAACTACAGTCGATAGATACGCACCAGAGTATAGAGATACCTTATACCGCACGGAAGGTATCCTGAATCAGCTCTCCTCTAAATTGAAATCAACATCAGTTCCGTGGTTTTCTCCCCGTTATATGGGGCACATGAATGCGGATACGCTCATGATTTCAAATCTCGCCTATGTTATGGCGATGATGTACAACCCAAATAACTGCGCCCAAGAATCCTCACCAACCACAACGGTATTAGAGATTGAGGCTGGGTTAGACCTGTGTGCCATGTTTGGGTATGACGTGCAAACATCGTGGGGACATATTACTTCCGGCGGAACAGTCGCTAACTATGAGGGACTATGGGTAGCACGTAACATTAAAACGCTACCGTTAGCAATGTCTAAACACCCTCAAGCGAAAGTTTTGCTTACTGAGACGTCTGAAACTGCCTTATTGAATATGCGTACTTGCGATGTTCTCGATTTAATCGATGAGCTAAAAAAGTTGGGATTATTCGAAGAAATTCGTGATTTGACATGCCGAGGCGCTGGCGTTGAGCAGGGCAAACTCGGAAAATTGTTAGTACCTCAATCCAAACATTACTCATGGATGAAGGCGATGGATATTTTGGGACTAGGTCAACAAAATATTGTTCAATTACCCGTCAATAAAAATTATCGTACCGATGTAATGAAAATGCGTGATATCGTTTTTTCATTGATTGAACAAGGTGAGCCGATTCTTGCAGTGGTTGCTGTTGTTGGCACAACGGAAACTGGCGCTATTGATAACGTTGCCGAAGTGATAAAACTACGTCAAGAATGTGAACAACGCTTTGGTGTTTCTTTCTATGTCCACATCGATGCAGCCTATGCGGGTTATGCGTGTGCGATGTTCCGAGATGAGAACAATCAATTCCTTGAGTATGAAGCCCTAATTAAGCGCTATCATAATGACGGTATTTTTCCTGTGGACATGGTTTGGCCGAAACAGGATGTCTATGAAAGTTTTAAGGCACTTAATCAAGCCGACTCGATTACTGTAGATCCCCATAAAGTTGGATTTATTTCTTATGCTGCAGGCGCTATCTGCATGAAAGACAAACGCATTGTGGATTTAATATCCTACCACGCTGCGTATGTTTTTGAGGAAGTTAAAGAGAGCAGCCGTAAAACGGATAAACAGCAAAATGTGCTACTGGGATCGTCGATTATGGAAGGTTCTAAAGCAGGTGCAACCGCCGCCGCTGTTTGGGCTGCTCATCGGTTAGTTCCATTGAACTTATTGGGGTATGGAAAAGTGATTGCCGCGGGTATCACAACCGCCAACTGGATGATTGATAAAATCAATAGTAGCCCGTCTTTTGTGATTGATGGGCGTGAGTTTACGCTAGTTGCGATGCCAGCCCCTGACTTCCATATGATTAACTTTATGTTCAGGGAAACGGGAAACATCTCGCTGGAAAAGCAAAATCAGCTTAATAAGCGTTTATACGAATTATGTTCTTATGCGGCTGGGCGGACTTACGCTAATGATTTTTTAACCTCATCAACATCACTGACTTATGAAGAGTATGGTGATAACCCTCAAAATCTGTGTCTAGATGCGAACTTCAAGGAAGAAGAATGGCATAAGGTTCGTTCTATTTATGTCCTTCGAGCCGCAATTATGACCCATTGCTTGAGAGACAAGCAGCACTTTGAAAACTACTGGAATGAGCTGAAAAACATCTTTGAAGACAAACTACAACAACTCATTGATGAAGAAAACAAACACAGTCATTCCCTACAAAAAGTTAGTCTTTAATTGATTGGCTAGGATCTCAATATGAAAAATCGTACATTTGGTAGTGTTTTTATTGTTGCAGGTACTACGATTGGTGCAGGAATGTTAGCGATGCCGATTGCTGCTGCTGGCAATGGTTTTATGGTTAGTTTGGCGATGCTATTAGGGCTATGGGCTTTGATGTGCTACACCGCATTATTACTTGTTGAGGTTTATCAACATGAATCTCATGAAACGGGCATTGGGAGCGTTGCTCAACGTTATTTAGGGGCTGGAGGTAAATTCATTACAGGCTTCAGTATGATGTTTCTAATGTATGCACTAACGGCAGCGTATGTAACGGGTGCTGGTGAAATTATTACGTCAAACTTAAAGGGCAGTTTTTCTGTTGAAATGGCAGATTGGTTAGGAATTGTCATTTTTACTGTTATTGGCGGTGGTGTTGTGTGCTTTGGTACCTCGTCGGTGGACTTTATTAACCGTATTTTGTTTGCAGCAAAAATCATATTTTTAGTGATTATTTTGGCATTAATGTTACCCCATGTAGAACAGGTTAATTTATTATCATCACCAACAGAAAAAATACTTATTTTAGCGGCGATACCGGTATTTTTTACCTCATTTGGCTTCCATGGCAGTGTGCCAAGTATTGTAAAATATATGGGCGGAAACGTTAAAAAATTACGCCTTATTTTTATTGTAGGTAGTGCTATCCCATTAGTTGCCTATATTTTATGGCAGATAGCCACATTAGGCAGCATAGGAACGCATACATTTGTAGGAATTCTTGCGGAAAATGCGGGGCTAAATGGTTTACTTGATGCCATCAAAAAAGTGGCACAATCCAGTCAAACCGAGTTTGTCGCCCAAATGTTTATGAGTTTGGCTCTGGCGACATCATTTCTTGGTGTGGCATTAGGGCTATTTGATTTCTTAGCTGATTTATTTAAGCGTTCAGATAATGCATCAGGGCGAATCCAGACAGGGTTAATTACATTTTTACCTCCACTGATCTTTGCGTTATTTTATCCAAAAGGCTTTGTTATGGCCTTAGGGTATGCGGCGATCGCCTTATCTGTTTTGGCATTATTATTACCAAGCGCAATGGCATTAAAATCCCGTCATGCTAATCCGCGTAAGTATCAAGTTTTGGGAGGGACTCCCGCATTATTCATTGTTTTTTTATGTGGTATTGCGGTGATTACCATTCAACTTGGGATTGTATTTAATTTATTGCCGAATATAGGCTAATACAATCGAGTTATATTCTTGCCTTAGAAAGTCAGTTCTCTCCCAGAACTGACTTTTTTCTTATATTTATACGGCTAAAAACATTTTTTGCGCTGTCTTTTACTTATTTTCTCGCTACCATCTGAATGGTAATAATTATCATTAGCACGCATTGCAAAAAACCGATATATCTAAAGCTAGCATTTTTCTAAAAAGCCTCTATGATATTAGATATATCGGTTTTTACCGTGCTCAACGACTGAGAAATGTCATGGAAAACAAGCAATCTGTAGAAAACTGTTTATGTGATGGCAAAAGTGTTCGGCGAATGTTTAATCCAAAGCAATTGCGCATTTATATTTTGCATTTACTCGTAGATAGAGCGAATTATGGTTATGAGCTGATCAAAAAAATCAGTGAGTCAACGGCAGGGTTATATTGTCCTAGCCCTGGTGTGATTTACCCTACGTTGACGCTATTAGAAGAACTTGGTTTTATTTCAATCGGCGAGGAAACAGCTAAAGGGCGTAAGTGCTATGAGATCACGCCGGAAGGACGTTGTTTTTTGCTGCTAAAAGTTGAAATTCTTAATGAAGTGAAAGCTAAACTAAAATATGCACAAGAGTTAAGGGCTGGAAATCAGTTTGCAAATGAGATTGAGTCTGCGGTAGATAAGTTTAAATCACTACTCAGACATAAAATTGTGTTGCAACAGCTATCAAAAGGAGAGGCTGCCAAGGTAGTTGAAATTATTAACCAAGCAGTTAACCGAATTGAACAAGTAAATGCTAGTCTATTAGTAGGGGAAGGAAAATAACATGGCAAAAACAAGCCGAATTATTCAAGCAAAAGAGCAAACTTACATGAAAGAAACGATATCGATGAATCAAACTCAACAAACTGAAATAACGGAAGAAAAATTAGCATTAGCAACAAAAAAACAAGGGAAATTTAAAGAGGTTGTTTGCCCTAATGTTCCTATGTCTTACTTTAAGCGTGCTAAAAAACAGAAATCTTGAGCTAAATAGTGGCAAAACAGTTATTCATAAATTGACCACTAAAATGCTGGGTAATCACTAGACTCACAGAAAAACATTGCGTTACTTTATTAATAATTATTTTGCTGAACACGCCTCAGGCGAAAAATCCCCCTCTGACCTCATTGATGAGCAGAGGGGGGATTTATTAAAGTCCTAACTGTGATTGAATTTTAGCTATTTCATCAATCCATTCTTGCTGAAGTAACGGTTTTTGATGAGCCACTTTACGTTGTTTGTCGGCTTGTAGCTTATCTTCTAATATCAACAACTGTTCTAATAATACATCTTGGTGCGAGGGTAACTCTACGAAGTCTATTTTTTTAGAAAATAGGCTTGTACCAGTAAGATCAGTCAAGTCCTGCTGTGGTGAATAAGACTGACACTCAATCTGTTGATAAATATCTTCAAGATTAAGATATTCTTCAAGCTGGTTATTGTGAATATACCAATAACGCTGGCAGCTATTTTCGATGAGCCATTTATCGTGGCTGACAACCAATAATGCGCCGTTGAACTGCGAAATTTGCTCACTTAAGGCTTCTTTACCTTCAAGGTCAAGGTGGTTTGTCGGTTCATCAAGCAGAATAAGTTCATATTCAGCCAGACTTAATCCGATAAACAATAACCTTGCTCGTTCACCTCCGCTCAGTGTTGCCACTTTCTGTTGGTGCCGTGAGTATCCAAAACCAGCACTAATTAGTGCCATTTTTCTCTGCTCATCGGTTAATGGTGCAAAATCTCGTAGTGCATCGCTCAGGCTATCCCCACCATGCAACTGAGCAAGTTGCTGGTCATAGTAGCCCACAGAAATTGCAGGATGAAATTTGAGGTGCATTTCATTGCGCAAATTCTCTTGGTATTTTTGCCAGATTAAACGTAACAACGTGGATTTCCCACAGCCATTTGCGCCAATAATTGCGATGCGGTCACCGCTTTTTATTTGATGAAACTTACTAGCAAATAGCAAGTTACCGTCCGGTGTTGTGACTTTGGTACCATTCAATTCTAGAACACGATCGGCGGGAATAGACTTACCATTCAATTGTAACTGCCAGTGATAACCCTCAGAAAGATCTGTTTGATCATCTTTCAAACGGTCAATTTGCTTTTCCATTTGCTTTGCTTTTCTGGCAAGCCCTTCATTGTCATAAACTTTCCCCCAGATAGCTAATCGCTTAGCAGTGGTAGCAATACGGTCAATTTCCTTCTGTTCAGCTTGATAGCGATGCTCATCTGCACGATCGGTTTCAGCTAAAGCTTGTCGAGCTAAGCTGCAGGGTAAACGGTAAAAATGCAGTGTTTTATCACGTAAAATCCATGTGCTATTGGTGACTTTATCGAGTAATGATTGGTCATGGGAAACCAATACAAAGCTTCCTTTCCAGTTTCCTAAAAAATTACCTAACCAAATTAAGGTAGGTAAATCCAAATGGTTACTCGGTTCATCTAGCAGTAACAGGTCAGGTTGGCTGATCAGTGCGCGTCCTAATAACAAACGGGTATGTTGTCCACCACTAATTTCATTAGCTGATTGCGCCCATTGATGGGGAGCAAAGCCTAATTCAGATAACAACACTTCAGCTCTCCAGCGTTCTGAAACTTGTTCTTGCTCTGGGAGTTTTTGGAGTAAAACATCGATGAGTGTTGACTGTGCAACATCAATTGGCAAATGCTGCTCAATATAGGCGGTTACACAATGATTAGCATAGGTGATATACCCACTGTTAGGTGTTAATTGTGACGTTAATAATTTTAGTAGGGTACTTTTTCCACTGCCATTATGGCCAATTAACCCAATACGATCCCCTTGCTGTAGGGTAAAGCTGATGTCTGAAAGTAGTGATGTGGTGGATGTATCGTAGTTTAATGATTTTACAGATAATAATGTGCTCATAGCTTACTCGAAATTTAGGCGTAACAACGCCATGGTATTGTCATCACGACAACCCAGTAAGCTGAGAAAAGACTCTTTAGCTGCTTTGCTCAGGCAGGGTTATCGCAGTATAAAACTGTGAAAGCCTGAGCACTGGCGATTACCAAAGAAGTGTGAGTATTCAATAAGATCACACAACAGCATAAGATTAACCTCCTTTTTATTTTGATTATTTTGGTTGAACAATGGCCGCATGATAGCAAACAGGATGGTTTTAGAACAACAGTAATTATCTGGTTAGCTTATTCATGATTAAGATCCATTTGGTTTTGAGAATACTGAAAAAGTAACTAAACGATAACTAATAACGGCATTTTTTAATGAAAATTAAAATGATTTAATGCTTTATTAATTATTTATTAAAAATAAAATTAACGGAAAAATAATGTTTTTTTTACTAAAGTAATAGAGGTAAATAACGTTATTGATTTTATTGTTACTTTTTTATATTCAACTCTACATTTTTCATTCTAAATTAAGCGTGAGTCGCCTTTTTGTGATACAGGGTGCTTTAACTTAAGCTAAACTTTGATAAACTTATATTAAATAATAAGATAGGTAGAGTTTGCGTGCTGTTTTTACAGTCTTTCGTTTGGGAAATAATAAATATTTACGTGATATTTATTTCAAGTGAAAACTATTTTGTAATGTGACTAATTTTTAGGGTAATAATCAAAATAACAACAGTAACTTACTCATTTATTCTATAAATAGAAAAGGGATGGTATGAAAACAAATAATCGCAAAATAGTGTTTTATATTATTTTGGTTCTCGTGATAGTCGCTGGAGGCTTTTATTATTGGAGTATGAATTCTAGTGATTTGTCTGGTGGTTTTGCTCAAAGTAACGGAAGAATCGAAGCGACAGAAATTGATATCGCAACAAAAACTGCTGGTCGAATAGATACCATCTTAGTTAAAGAAGGTGATTTTGTTCAGCAAGGGCAAGAGCTGGCTCGGATGGATACCCGAGCATTACAGGAACAACTTCATGAAGTTCAAGCACAATTGCGTCAAGCAATTAGCGCTGTAGTTACGGCTGAATCTGGATTAGTGCAACGTAAAAGTGAAAAATTGGCAGCACAAGCGGTTGTTCGTCAGCGTGAAGCTGAATTAGATGCCGCACAAAAAAGGCTAAACCGTTCTCGTGTATTAGTGAAAACAAATGCAGTATCTCAACAGCAAGTTGATGATGATACGGCACAAATGCAGGGGGCAAAAGCTGCGTTAGAAGCCTCGAAAGCACAGGTCGCTGCATCAATAGCCGCCATTGATTCTGCTCAAGCGGGAATTGTGCAGGCAAAAAATCGCGTAGAAGCTGCCACCGCGACCGAAAGGCGGATTACTGCAGATTTAGAAGATAGCATTTTAAAAGCGCCTCGTAATGGCCGTATTCAGTACCGAGTTGCTGAACCGGGTGAAGTTCTCGGCTCCGGTGGTCGAGTACTTAATATGGTGGATTTAAGCGATGTTTATATGACGTTCTTCTTACCAACAGAGCAAGCGGGCAAAGTGGCTTTAGGTAGTGAAGTTCATATTATTCTTGATGCGGCTCCACATATTGTGATCCCAGCTAAGACAACTTTTGTCGCCAGTGTTGCACAATTCACGCCTAAAACAGTTGAAACCCAGAACGAGCGATTAAAGCTCATGTTCCGTGTACGAGCGCGCATTTCACCTGAACTTCTAGAAAAACACTTAGAATATGTCAAAACCGGTTTACCGGGTAAAGCGTATATTCGTTTAGACCCGCAAGAATCTTGGCCGACAGAACTTGAGGTGAGACTACCACAATGACCGATAAATTGATGGATGATGTGATTGTTGATTTACAGCATGTCAGCCAACATTACGGTGATAACTGTGCGTTGGATGACATCACTCTTGCCATTCCGGCCAGAAAAATGGTGGGGCTAATTGGTCCAGATGGCGTAGGGAAATCAAGCTTAATGTCACTGATCGCTGGAGCTAGAGTGATTCAGCGAGGGCAAGTTATTGTACTCAATGGTGATATGCACGATGCTGAGCACCGCAGAAATGTATGCCCAAAAATTGCGTATATGCCTCAAGGTTTAGGGAAAAACCTTTACCATACGCTATCCGTATATGAAAACGTTGATTTCTTTGGGCGACTATTCGGTCAATCGAATGAAGAGCGGGAATATCGGATTCAAGATTTGCTTGAAAGCACAGGACTCGCTCCTTTTAAAGACCGACCTGCGGGTAAATTATCCGGAGGAATGAAACAAAAACTCGGTTTATGTTGTGCGCTGATTCATGATCCGGATTTACTGATACTTGATGAACCTACAACGGGTGTGGATCCATTATCGCGTGCTCAGTTTTGGGATCTCATAGACCGCATTCGAGAACGGCAAACAAATATGAGTGTTTTAGTTGCAACGGCCTACATGGAAGAAGCGGAACGCTTTGACTGGCTTGTAGCAATGGATGATGGCAAAGTCATGGCAACAGGACATGCCTCTGAATTAAAAGCACAAACTGGTTGTGATGATCTTGAAGCGGCATTCATTGCCTTGCTGCCTGAGGAAAAACGCAGTGGTCACCAGAAAGTCATCATTCCCCCTCGGGATACTAGCAAAGATGATGTGATTGCCATTGAAGCTCAAGATTTAACCATGCGGTTTGGCAATTTCGTGGCGGTCGACCACGTTAACTTCGAAATCCCCAAAGGAGAAATTTTTGGTTTCTTAGGCTCTAACGGTTGCGGTAAATCCACGACGATGAAAATGTTGACGGGCTTATTGCAAGCAAGTGAAGGGCAAGCATGGCTCTTTGGCCAAGAGATTGATCCAAAGGATATTGAAACCCGTAAGCGGGTTGGATATATGTCCCAAGCTTTTTCGCTGTATAGCGAATTGACTGTTGAACAAAACCTTGTATTACATGCCAAACTTTTTCATATCCCAGAAGAGAAAATAGCGCCTCGCATCGATGAAATGTGCCAACGTTTCGATCTTGAAGAAGTGCGAAATACGCTGCCAGATGATTTACCTTTAGGTATCCGTCAGCGGCTTTCTCTAGCTGTTGCTGTTATCCACCAGCCTGAAATGTTGATACTAGATGAACCAACTTCTGGGGTAGACCCTGTTGCACGGGACATGTTCTGGAACTTGATGGTCGATTTATCAAGACGTGACGGTGTCACTATTTTTATTTCAACGCACTTTATGAATGAAGCAGAGCGCTGCGATCGAATTTCACTAATGCATGCAGGAAAGGTACTAGATTGTGATACACCAGAAAATTTGATCAAAAAACGTGGTTTAGAGACGCTAGAAGCCACATTCATTGCCTACTTACAAGATGCGGTTGGGGATAGTGGCGCTGGAAAAGAGAGTGCACCTGAATTCCATGTTGATGCTGGATTAAAACAGCAAACTGCAGAATCTTTAAAAAAACGCTTTAGCTTTCGTCGACTATTTAGTTATAGCATTCGGGAAGGCATGGAATTACGTCGTGACCCTGTGCGTTCTACTTTAGCGTTACTCGGCACAGTGATCCTGATGTTTATCATGGGATATGGGATTAGCATGGATGTTGAAAACTTACGTTTTGCCGTGTTAGATCGTGACCAAACTGGGCTGAGCCAAGGCTATACTTTGAATTTAGCGGGATCTCGGTATTTTATCGAACAACCTCCGCTACAAAATTATGAAGAGCTTGAGTTAGGCATGCGAAGTGGGCAAATTACGGTGGCTATTGAAATTCCACCTAATTTTGCTCGAGATATAGCGAAAGGAAACAAAGTTAAGCTCGGGGTATGGATTGACGGTGCAATGCCCAATCGTGCTGAAACGGTACGTGGTTATGTTCAAGCTATGCATTTAGCGTGGTTAAGCTCCATGGCGGCTCGTCAACCTGCCGGTGTTGCGAGTGTGCCTGCCGTAGATATAGAAACCCGTTACCGTTACAATCCGGACGTACGTAGCCTTCCTGCCATTGTTCCTGCGGTTATTCCTCTATTATTGATGATGATCCCAGCCATGCTTAGCGCATTAAGTGTGGTACGAGAAAAAGAGTTAGGGTCAATAATTAATCTATATGTTACCCCGATCACCAAATTGGAGTTTTTACTAGGTAAACAGATTCCTTACATTATTTTGGGAATGTTTAACTTTGTTTTACTCTGCATTTTATCTGTGTACGTATTTGGGGTGGAGTTTAAAGGTAGTTTCTTATCCTTGAGTTTGGCGGCATTTCTCTATATCACGATTGCTACGGGAATGGGGCTATTGATTTCCTGCTTTATGAAAAGCCAAATTGCGGCTATTTTCGGAACTTCAATTATCACATTGATCCCTGCGACGCAGTTTTCAGGAATGATTGACCCTGTATCTTCTTTAGAGGGGATTGGCCGTTGGGTGGGAATGGTATATCCAACGTCCCATTTTCTGACGATCACTCGAGGGATATTCTCGAAGGGATTAAGTATCTTTGATTTGCAAACCTCATTTATTCCCTTAGTCATCACCATTCCAATCGTGATTGGATTAAGTGTCTATTTCCTGAAAAAACAGGAGTCTTAGGGATGATCCAAAAAATACAAAATATCTTTAATCTGGGAGTAAAAGAGTTACGTAGCTTAGGGCGTGATAAAGCGATGCTGGCATTGATTGTGTTTGCTTTCACCGTCTCTATTTATTCCTCGGCGACAGTGACACCTGGCTCATTACATAATGCTCCGATTGCGATTGCTGATCAGGATAAATCTCAGCTCTCTAACCGGATTATTAATAGTTTTTATGAACCGTATTTCTTGGCGCCTGCGGATATCACTCCGAATCAAATTGATGGGCTACTTGATCGCGGGGCTTATACTTTTGCCATTGATATTCCACCTAATTTTCAACGTGATGTCCTAGCAGGGCGTCATCCTGCTATTCAACTGAATATCGATGCAACACGAATGAGTCAGGCTTTTTTGGGAAACAGTTATATCCAAAATATTACCCTCGGTGAAGTTAACGAATTTCTTGCGAAGTATCGTAGTCAAACAAGCTTACCTGTGGATCTTGAAGTCCGTATGCGCTTCAACCCCAATCTAACTCAATCATGGTTCGGTTCAGTGATGGCGATCATCAACAATATCACCATGTTATCCATTGTATTAACCGGAGCAGCGTTGATTCGTGAGCGGGAACATGGAACTGTCGAACACTTGATGGTAATGCCGCTAACACCCTTTGAAATCATGATGTCAAAAATCTGGTCAATGGGATTGGTGGTTCTGATTGCTTCGGGAGTTTCATTGTTATTGGTAGTTAAAACTTTGCTACAAGTTCCGATTGAAGGCTCTATTTTATTGTTTATGTGTGGGGTCGCATTGAGTCTATTTGCAACAACATCGATTGGTATTTTTATGGGAACGATAGCACGGTCGATGCCTCAGTTTGGGTTATTAATGATATTAGTTTTATTACCGCTAAATATGCTTTCTGGGGGAATGACGGCGAGGGAAAGTATGCCGCAACTGGTTCAAGATGTGATGCTGACGATGCCTACCACACATTTTGTTAACTTAGCTCAAGCCATTTTATATCGTGGGGCGGGTTTCCAGATTGTTTGGCCACAATTTATTATTTTGATTGTGATAGGTAGTGTTTTCTTCAGTTTTGCCTTAATGCGCTTTCGAAAAACCATTGCCACTATGGCTTAACTCAATTATTTCTGTCGATATATCATAAAACGCTTGCTGATTAGTTTAGTAAGCGTTTTAATGCCCGGCCTATTAATTTTAAATTAATGATTAGATTATACCTATCAAATCGATAGTGACGACTGATTGGATTAAGTTACTAGAAAACAGTAACTTAATAGGCAACCAAACAGGAGAATATCAAATGTCATTAATTAATACTCAAATCAAACCTTTCACTAATCAAGCTTTTAAAGACGGTAAATTTATCGAAGTGACTGAGAAAGATGTTGCTGGTAAATGGAGCGTTTTCTTTTTCTACCCAGCTGACTTCACTTTTGTTTGCCCAACTGAATTAGGTGACATTGCTGACCATTATGCTGAATTCCAAAAAATGGGCGTAGAAATTTTTTCTGTTTCTACTGACACCCATTTTACTCATAAAGCATGGCACGAAAGCTCTGAAACTATCGGTAAAATCAAATACGCAATGATCGGTGACCCAACAGGCGCACTGACTCGTAACTTCGAAAATATGCGTGAGAATGAAGGTCTGGCTGACCGTGGTACTTTCGTTGTTGACCCACAAGGTATCATTCAAGCTATTGAAATCACCGCTGAAGGTATTGGTCGTGATGCTTCTGACTTACTGCGTAAAGTTAAAGCTGCTCAATATGTTGCAAGCCACCCAGGTGAAGTTTGCCCAGCTAAATGGAAAGAAGGCGAAGCAACACTGTCTCCATCTTTAGATTTAGTCGGCAAAATCTAATCAATAAATATTGATTAAGTAAATTGCAAAGTAAGCCAAGTTGCAGGCACCAAACATAATAATGTATAAGCCTGCAACCTGGCTATACAACGGGTAAATGTACCCGAATTTATAGACAAGGGGATTACATGCTCGATAATAATTTACAGGCGCAATTAAAAGCCTATCTAGAAAAATTAACCAAACCCGTAGAATTAGTTGCAAATTTAGATGACAGCGAAAAATCTAACGAAATAAAACAATTACTTGAACAAATTGCTTCGTTGTCTGAGATGGTGTCTATGCGTGTAGAGCAAAATAGCGCTTTGAGAACACCATCATTCTTAATCACCAACCCAGGGACCAATATTGGCATTGGCGTGCGCTTTGCAGGCTCTCCATTGGGCCATGAATTTACCTCTTTGGTTCTGGCTCTACTGCAAGTCGGTGGACATCCATCCAAAGAAGCCCAAGAATTATTGGATCAGGTGAAAAGCTTAGACGGCGATTTTCACTTTGAGACTTATTATTCATTATCTTGCCATAACTGTCCGGATGTCGTTCAGGCGCTAAACTTGATGGCAGTTCTGAATCCAAACATCTCACACACGGCAATTGATGGTGCATTATTTCAAAATGAAATCGACGAACGCAACATCATGGGTGTTCCAGCCGTTTTCTTAAATGGTAAAGAGTTTGGCCAAGGCCGCATGACACTGAGTGAAATTGTTAGCAAAGTTGATACTAATGCTGATGCCCGCGCTGCGAAATCGCTCAGTGAACGTGAACCATTTGAAGTGCTAATTATTGGTAGTGGTCCTGCTGGCGCTTCGGCAGCGGTATATACTGCACGTAAAGGCATCCGTACGGGTATGGTCGGTGAGCGTTTTGGTGGCCAAGTTATGGATACTGTAGATATCGAAAACTATATTTCGGTATTGAAAACAGAAGGGGCTATTTTAGCAGGTGCCCTGAAGAATCATGTAGATAGTTATAATGTGGATGTCATTGATGGCCAGTCTGTGACTAAATTAATCCCCGCAGAACATGTGGGTGGCTATCATCAAATTGAAACTGCCTCCGGTGGTGTGATGAAAGCACGCAGTATTATTATTGCAACAGGAGCCCGCTGGAGAAATATGGGTGTACCGGGTGAGCAAGAATACCGCACCAAAGGTATCACTTTCTGCCCACACTGCGATGGCCCATTATTTAAAGGCAAACGCGTGGCTGTAATCGGCGGTGGTAACTCTGGTATTGAGGCTGCAATCGACTTAGCGGGTATCGTTGAGCATGTTACGGTTCTTGAGTTTGCTTCAGAATTAAAAGCTGACTCAGTGTTACAAGAAAAAGCACGAAGCTTAGGTAATATCGATATTATTTTAAATGCTCAAACCCTTGAAGTGAAAGGGGATGGCAGCAAAATGACTAGCTTAGAGTATAAAGACCGTACCGATGACAGTGTACATTCTTTAGAGGTTGCTGGGGCATTCGTTCAAATTGGCTTGTTACCAAATACAAATTGGTTAGGCGATACAGTTGCTCGTAACCGTATGGGCGAAATAGAAATTGATGCACGTAACGAAACCAATGTAAAAGGTGTATTCGCTGCGGGCGACTGTACTACAGTGCCATATAAACAAATTATCATTTCAGCCGGAGAAGGTGCAAAAGCCGCACTTAGCGCATTTGACTACCTAATCCGCACAAGTACCAGAACCGCTGAATAGTCGTATTTGTCTATAAATTCAGTAGGTTGTAGTCTAAAGGCACTCGGGGGCGAGTGCCTTTTTTTTGTGTGTATTTTAATCAAAAAAGGCTCAAAAGTGCCTAAAAGTGTTCAAGTGTGGACAACTTGTGGACGATCTAAACGCTGATTTGGTGGTACTTACAGCGGAGAAATGCATCCCAGTGTGGACAATTTGTGGACATGCAAAAGTTAAATTTGCATCGTTTCTCGTCGTCAAAATCATCCTAAAACGAACAATCTATTAAGCTAACTCTGTTCCTCCCTTTAATGGATTATATGTAATCGCATCTTGAAGAAAGTCCGGTGCAAAGTGCGCATAGGTCAATGTTTGCTGTAATGTTGAGTGACCTAAGATCCTCTGCAAAGTAATAATACTGCCGCCATTCATCATAAAATGAGTTGCGAAAGTATGCCGTAATGCATGTGTGGCTTGGCCTAGCGGCATATCCGGCTTAATGGTCTTTATGTGCCTTCTAAACATGTGATAAGACGTTTTCGGGAATAGTAGCCCCGATTTTTTCTCACAAATCATATCCGCAACTTCTTGAGAAATTGGTACAATTCGCGCTTTGCCTGTTTTGGTAAAGGTGAATCGAATTTTATTTTGAATAACGTGGTCGCGTTTTAATTTAACGGCTTCTCCCCAACGCGCGCCGGTACTCAAACATAAAATCGCCACTTTTTTATTATCGCCTTTCAGCAAATTAAGCAGCAGCTCGATTTCCTCGCTAGTTAAATACGACATTTCGGTCGCTTTTTGCCTTAACCGAGCTAATCCACGTATTGGGTGCTGCCCCCTAAATAAATCGGTGCGCTTTAAGGCGGTAAAGATGCCGCTTATTGCGGAGAAATCACGATTTATTGTGGAAGGCTTAATTCCCGCCGCGAGTCGGAGTTCACGATATAACGCGAGTTGCTTATCGCTTAATAGGCACATTGGCGGGTTATCGAGCGCAGTGGCGATGCGTGTCGCTCTAAATAACGTATCTCGCCCATAAGCATTGTTTTTACCAAATGTATTCCACCACAAGTCAATTAAGTCTTGTAACGGGCGAATATCATTGGATTTATCCAACCAGTCTTTTTGCATTTTGTCTGATAAGGCATAACGTTCAAACAAAACCGCTTCATGTTTCGTTCCAAATCTACGTCTGACGCGTTTTCCTTGACGGCCAGCCGGTCTAATGTCCACTTCATATTGACCTTCTTCGAGTTTCTTAATAACCATAAGAAAGCCCTCCAAGGGTCGATTGGCTTTGTGAATTGGCTTCACAAAATGCCTGATAAATTGTTAACCAGTTTTCTTGTCTGAGCGGGGTGATTCTGAATTTTCGAGCCCAGTGTGTGCTAAGGCCGGTGCGATTTGTCCAGCCTCTGGGTTCACTTCGTCGAACATGAACCAGTCTCGATATTTTCTGAATTTAGGATGTTTGAAAAATTTCATAGCCGACTCTAAAGACATTTTGGCTTTTCCACTTTCATATCCGTGATAAGTAACATAATTAATACCTACTAAATCAGCAGCTTGCTTGACATTGAGCCTTTCTGATTCACGTATAAGCTTTAGTCTTTCGCTATCGTACGTTGACATTATATAAGAGATCTCTTATTTTATAAGTAAGTTGATATTTCCTTGCAGCGATGCAAAGAGTCCTAAAGCGCTAGAAAGCGCCTGATATTAGAGGGTAGCAGATGAGAGAGAAAATCGTAAGTCTGTCAGATGGTGTGACAGAGGAAAAGTTTGCGGAAATGATTGGTAAGCCAACAAGTGCAGTGGCCGATATGCGTAAAGCGGGTAAGTTACCCATAGTGCAAATGAAAAGGCCCGGCTCTAGTCGTGCTGAGAATTATGTGTATTTGCCCGCTTGGAACAGTGGTTTAAGGCTAGCCTATGAGTCGTTACCGGTAGAAATGCGCGACGGCTGGTTGGTGTGGTTAGGTTTGGGTAAACCGCAATGAGCCGGATTGTTGGTGTGAGCCGTCATTGTGCGGTGTATCGCGGGTTTACGATTATTACGTTGCCTCGCAAGACATGGACACCAATCACTCGTTATCACGTTTGGCATGTCGGGGAGTCGTTCGGTAAGTTCGATGCAATGGCTGAAGCGACAAAATATATTGATGGGCTGTGGAGGGCGAAAGATGGAAAGTAATTTAAACGCTAAGCATACACAAAACGGGGTATATATTTGTATTGAAGATAAGTATTCGCCAATAAATAGTATTGTTTTTGAATTATCACAATTAATACATTTTCTTCCCGTGAATAATGTTGGTAATACCGTTTTGATTTCTGTGAGTGGAATGGCCGACTTTAGCCCAAGTATTCCGTTTGCCAAGTTTTTAAGTTTCTTTCGTTATGTTATAGAGCAAAGTCAGAAACAAAATAGCCATTCACATTTGTTCACGATAACAATAAAAGAAGATTTGTTTTGTGAATGGCGGAATTAGTTAATTAAAAACGTTTACGACGTGCTGATGGGTGTGAGTCACCAATATTAAATTTAGACGAAAATGCTTTTGAAAAATGCATATTGGGAATCAATACACCGGCAGAATCAACAATAGGTGATGAAATGATTTTATCTTTGAAAGCTTCAGCTCTTAACCGTGTTTCTTTATATGAAGGTAGGTGTGTTTCTTGTTCGATACCTAAATTACTTATGCCATTAAATGTGGTGAAGGCAGTCCAGTGCCAGTCGTTGGTAGTTTCTTCAATTTCAAAGTATATAAGGCTTTTGTCATCATGTGCTTCTAAATCAGCTTGTTCAGTATACAAAATAATTTCTTCTAAATTATCAAACGATTCTATTCTAGAAGAAAAACTAGGACTAGTTATTTTGAACTCTTTATACACAAGCTCCCAATAAGAACTTTGTTTATCTGCATGAACATAAAATTTCATTGCATTTTCCTTTTTTGAAGTGGCCGTTATGCCTGATTCCCGTCAAGAAATTGCAGGCATAGCAAATATACCACACACCATGTTGCCGATCATGGTTAAAAAAATCGGATTAAATATCGTAAGGTGATTATTAATATAGAAAATAATTAGAGTTAGATAGCAATTAAATAATCAAATTAATAAACAGTGACCTTTATCGGTCAGGGCTTTTTATTACCTAAAAATGAGGTTTTAAAATGAGACATATTCCAGAACCTATATTTACCCCTGTGGCTGAAAATATAAAAGCAAATAGGGAAGATGAGCGTAAATCATTAATGAACCGATATGCCGATCGTCAGCGTCAATTAGCCGACAAAGTATTAACAGAGAAATTAGATTATGCGCAAATTCATCAATTATTAGTCGATGAAGCGGATAAATTCGAATCGCAAGCGGGAGATCTTAATTATGTCTGATGTTATTGACCGTGCCAATGACCATGCGGCGCTAGTGCTGGAACAGAATATTCAAGCAGCTAGAAAGCCGGTAAATGGCGTATCTGCATTTGAATGTGAGAATTGCGATCATCCGATACCTGAGGCAAGGCGTAAAGCGGTAATGGGCTGCACGCTCTGTATTGACTGCCAAACGCTATTTGAGCTGAAAGAAAAACATTATCACAGCGTATGAGAAATCATTCTATATAAGTAAATAGCACACAATCAATGCCTATCTCGTGGGTTGTGTGCTCAAAGGTTATCACATGAAATCATATCATATTCAGGCGTTATTACCTCGCCTCGTACACGACTTTCAATTTAAAGAGCAAAACGGCTATTTTCGCCAAGGTGTATGCCCTAATTGTAAGAAAAAAGAGTTGTTTACTTCGATTGAAATGCCGTTTGTATTGCGCTGTGGCCGTGAAAATAAGTGTGGTGCTGAGTTGATTGTTAAAGAAATCTATCCTGACATATTTGATGACTGGTCAGCACACTATCCTAAAACGCAGCAAGCGCCCAATGCCGCAGCCGATGCTTATTTACAGCACGCCAGAGGGCTTGATGTCGCACCGTTAAAGGGGCTTTATTCGGAATCTAGTTATCATGCCAATGGGTTGGGGGCGGCAACGATTAAATTTGCCTTACCTGAAGGGGCTTATTGGGAGCGTATTATTGATAGGCCGTCACGGTTTGATCGCAAAGCTAACTTTTTTGGTTCTTATAAAGGGCATTGGTGGACACTGCCGCAACAGGATTTAACTAAGGCCAAAGAGATTTGGCTAACAGAAGGCATTTTCGATGCGTTAAGCTTGATTCAAAATGGCATTGCGGCGGTATCGTTAATGACTTGCCATAATTACCCTGAAGTTGCTTTGAATACACTGAAAGCTGCGCTAGGCAATACTAGAAAGCCGTTGTTGGTTTGGGCGTTAGATAATGGCGCAGCCGGCGAACGAGCTATGAAAAAGTTTGTTGCCCGCAGTATCGATGATGGATGGAAAGCCACGGCCGCCAGACCCGCGGAAAAAGAGTGTGGTAATGATTGGAATGATTTATTGATGCGGGGCAAGTTAACGGAGCGCGATATTGCCCGTTATCGTTATTACGGCAAGTTGTTGTTAGCCTCAACGGCGTTTGAAAAGGCGCGTTTAATGTTTAATTGGACGGAGCGTTCAGAGTTTGATTTTCAACATGATAACCGCTTGTATTGGTTTAAGTTAGATATCGATAAAATGATGAAAACCATCGAACGTATTCATGATGCTGAACCCGATTTAGATGAAGATGAAGCCAGACAAAAAGCGGTAAAAGAGTCTGGTACGGTAGTTGAAATTGCCAATTGTTATCCTACCCCGTTATATTTCCAAAAGTCGGTTGAAACCGATGAATCATGGTATTACATGCGTGTTGATTTTCCTCGCCAGCCACAGGTTAAAGCCACGTTTACCGCCTCGCAGTTAACCAGTGCCAGTGAATTCAAAAAGCGTTTATTGCATGTGGCCAAAGGGGCGGTTTATACCGGCACGACCTTGCAATTGGATCGCATTTGCAAGCAAGCATTGCCGGATATCAAAGAGGTGATCACGCAAAATTATGTGGGTTACAACAAAGAGTATGGCGTGTATGTGTTTAATAGTGTGGCGGTGCAAGATGGTAAGTGCTATTCGTTGAATGAGGAAGATTATTTTTCTCTTAATAAGTTGGATATCAAGACATTAAGCCTTAGTCCATCATTAGCTATTAATACCGATTTTAGCGAGTTTGATACTAATTGGTTAGACTCGCTTTGGGAAGCGTTTGGCGCGAAAGGTTATGTGGTATTGGCATTCTGGTTGGGTTCATTTTTTGCGGAGCAGATACGAAAGACGCATAAAAGCTACCCATTTTTAGAAATTTGCGGTGAGCCTGGTTCAGGTAAAAGTACGTTGATTGAGTTTTTATGGCGTTTATGCGGCCGCGCAGATTATGAGGGGTTCGATGCATCAAAATCAAGCGCAGCCGCTCGAGGACGAAACTTTTCACAGATAAGTAATTTGCCGGTGTGTTTAATTGAAAGTGATCGCGTGCAAGATAACGCAAAACTTAAAGCGTTTGATTGGGAAGAACTTAAGTCACTGTATAACGGCCGTGCAACGCGTTCACTAGGGGTGAAAAATAGCGGCAATGAGACCTATGAGCCATTATTTAAAGGCAGTATTGTGATTGCACAGAATGCCGAAATTAACGCATCACGTGCGGTTTTAGAACGAATAATTCATCTTTATACCGATAAAGCTGAGCAGAGCATCGAAACTCGTTATGCCGCAGTAGCCCTTGAGCGTTATCCTATTGAAAAGTTGTCAGGTTTCCTGCCTACGGTGCTGATGAAAGAAGCGGCAATATTAAAACAGTATAATGAGCGTGTAGATGGTTTACAGGCGCAGTTATTTGCAGATAAGGAGATTAACCATGAAAGGATCGCCAAGAATCATGCACAGTTAATCGCTTTATTGGAAACGTTAGCGTTAGTTTTACCCGTAAAAGCGGCTCATATTCGTCAAACGCGCGACTTTATTATTGAGTTGGCCAAACAACGTGTTCAAGCGATTCAACTCGACCAGCCGCCAGTGATGGAGTTTTGGGATATGTTCGATTATCTGCAAGATAATGAAGCGTTTGGTGTGAATCATAGCGTTGAGCAGGGTGTTTATGCGGTGAATTTTAACCATATTGCACAGGTGGCCAGTGAACATCGTCAATCGGTGCTGTTGAATACAGATATTAAGAATTTATTGAAATCGGGCCGAATGCGTAAGTTTGTGGGCGTTAAGACGGTGAGAAGTGTGGTAAACAGTCAGTTTAATAGTTCTCTTGCGGTGGGGAGTACACTTAAGAAGCCCGAAGTGATTAAGTGTTGGGTGTTTCAGGATAATAGTGAGGTGTAGTTTCTGTTCCATTCTTCTATAGGCTGCCGATGTGCAGCCTTTCTTTTATCTATCGATAAATCCCATGAATTAAGTAAATGCTCATCATCAATATTCTATGAAAGCGTAGGTAAGTGAATCTATGGATAACAGAGTAAGAATTGACTGTTATTTAATCTCTTTTATAAATATAGAGAATTTATGGGAGGGGTTCGGAAAGCGGTTACAATGGTTACAAAATTAAAATAGTCTTATATCTTATTGATAATAGATAAAAATATAGGAATAGTAAAAGGTTACAAATGGGTTACTTTGCGGTTACGTGTAACCGTTTTAAGAGGTTACAAATTAAAAGTATAACTTATTGTTTTATAAGGGTGTAACTTTTTAACCCCTATTTTGTAACCCGTTGTAACCAGTAAAAAGTTACAATGGAGTTGTTTGTAATCAGTGAGTTATAGGTGGTTTTGGTAGGGTGTAACCGATGTAACCGGTTTCCGAATAGGGGGCGGGTAAAATAAGAAGATTAGAGAATAGAATAACTTCGCTATTTGCCTTAATATAATAAAATATTAATATGTTAATCTTTAAGGAAGAGATATATGAAAAATGAAACTAAATCTGAATTCTTGAAATTTTTTCTTAATTTAATAATTATCATAATTGGAACTTTAATTTTCGGGGTTTTATTGGAGAAATTTAAAAATGATGAGTCATTTAGAACTACTCTAATAAAAGATTATTATAGCCCATTGAAAATTAAAGAGTCAGAATGTGGTTCTAAAAGTAATGATTATTCAAAAGCATATTTTGGTATAGGAAATTATTACTCAGAACTGCAAAAAAGATATGTTGCAAATAAAAAAGGAGTTGGTCCGTCTCTCACAATAGAATATCAAAAATATTTAATAGATACTCTTAAATCAGCTATAGATTTATCAAAAAAAGCAGAAAAAATAGGATATGAATTAAGAAATTGTAGGGGGGAATTACATCAGTTGCATGTTGAATTATCATTAGTTACAGGGTCATATCCTGAAGTAACAGATTTATATAATAAAAAACAAAATGAAATACAGAGTTTACAGAGCCATCTTAAGATCGAAGCTGACAAGTTTAATGAAATTTCAAAAGGTACATTTCAAGATGAAATTCTAAATAATTTTTTTAAGGCTGGAGATTTATCTAAACCTGTAAATAAAGGTGATAATAAATTCTTGGATGCTTTTATAGAGAAGAACATGCCTTCATTGATCCCAATATTTTATAAAATAGCAGAAATAGAAGTTGAAGCATCAAATATAGAAAGAAAATATAATAAGATAATTGATAAAAAAATAGAATTAGAAATAAGTGAAAGATTTCGTAGGGGGTTATTATCGAGAATTGGATTGTAACACTTTTAATTTAAAGGGGCTAAAATAGAATTGCCCCCATTTTTATGGTATAAGTTTTAATTTAAATCAAGGAATGTACTTTTCTACATCATGAAAATATTCATCGTCATTGTATTCAATTACTAAAGCAGAACTAAACCGAGCTCTTGTCAATCCTACATATAATTTGGCTCTAGTTTCATCATTAATATTAATGGAGTTATCTTTTATCCATTTTATCATATTATCTGTTGGGTAAATAAGAACCCTATTAGCAGTTAAACCTTTAGACTCACCAAAATTTTTTACCTGAAAATCTAAGTTTACCTTTTTTGTTGAACTCCAACGTAGTTGTAATGGATTAAACATTTTTAGGTAACTATCTACTTGACTTGGTTTTATAACAAAAACACCTATATGTTCATTTGGAGTTATTCTACACTTACTACATTTACATTCTGTTGGTATGGGTAGGTCTGGGTATAATTTAGAGGAAAAATCGCATATTTTTTTATTGTTCCTATGAGATGCGTTTAATGTATCTCTATCTATAAGACACTTTATTTTTTTTCCTAATTCACTTTCAATGAATTTAGCTATATTTCCATTAGAATATTTAGAATAACGCTTGGAAAAATGAGTTAGGTATGTAACCTGCCTTGGATCACCAACTAAAATAACAATGGACTCAGTTGAAAATAAAAGTTTAATTATATCAAGGTCATAGCCGGCAAGATCTTGCACTTCGTCTACAAGTATATGTTTGTAAATTCTAGATATTCTCTTTATGACTTCCCCATTTGACATTTTATTTACTTGAAAAACGAATTTTGAGATTTTATCTGAGTATATTTTATTTGTGGGGGTTAAATAATGTTTAAATACATCCTTTTCACCCCAATAGATAGGCGCTCCAGTCGAGGTTTTTATTCCAGCTCGAAGACCTGATTTACTGCTTGTTAAGTAAAATCCAATAGTTATGTTATCCAAATTGCTATCTAAAATACTTTGATATGGCTTTACACCATGTTGTAATAAAAAAGAAAACCATGTCTGTATGGTTATATTTTCAGGTAAATAACCTTTTTGTTCTATAATTCTATTAGCTATTTCTTTCCCGTTAGCTTCAGTAAAAGTTGTTATAAGAACACTTTCATCTTTAATTGAAAGTGCTTTCATCACTAGATGATTAGTTTTTCCAGAACCAGCTGCTGCAATAATTAATTTGTTATTCATCACACCACTCAACCGCGTCATGTAAGTATTTTGGAAAGTTCAATTCTTCTTCAGATTCAAATACATGTAAAGCCCAATCGGTTTTATTATTTTCCATATAATTAGAAATTTCATCTACAGTTTTGTATTTTTCTTTATTTATTTTTAGTATTGAACATAATTTTTTTATTTTTTTCCTATTAGCATCAACAAACTGTGGTTCTAGAGTATTTAGATTGTTTCTATCATCTGCAAATATTTTAATATTTTCGCAATCAGAATATTCACTATATTTTTTAGTTATTTTTTTATCAAAATCGCTATCATTATCAGTGATTACTGCCACAGGTTTATTAAGATGGAAAGCTATCTCTAAAAAACGTTTAAACGTAAGTTTAACAGATATAACATCAATTTCATTTTCTATAGGAAGAGAACCTTTATGTGTATTCATATACAATTTTTGGAATACTAACTCATCTGAGTCACCTTCAACTAATACGGCCTTTTTACAAAGCAGCAACCTAAGCGTTTGATAGCCTGGTAATTTTTTAAAAAAATCATATGTATTTTTATTTAATTTATTTAGTCTGATTGTTTTTTTATCATTTAATAAAATTAAATTTTCCAAACCTAGCTTATTTGCTACAAAACTACTGTGAGTAGTTATAATCACTTGCTTCCCTTCACAGTTACTATTTATTTTTTTAATTAGATGGTTTAGCTTTGCATGAGACAAGTGATTTTCTGGTTCTTCTAATAAGATTAAATTTGCTTCTTTTGCTTTATTGTGACCTAAAGCTAAATTAGTTTTAATTATGCACTGTTCTCCTTTACCAATTTGATGAAATGGTATTTGATCTAAATATGTCATAAGTACCGTTTCCCAAGAATTCTGGGTGGATAAATCAGCAGAAACATGTAATTTTTTGCTTGAAATGTCAGCTTTTTTGTTTATTTTTTTATTTATATCTTGCATAGATTTATCATTGATAAATCCATCTTTCATTTTTCGATATGCTTGTGATAGTTTTATTTTTTCTTTATCATTTAAGTCATTCTTAATTATTCTAGCAATGTAAACATCTGAACCATTTTGGTACTTATTAGAAGATGAGTCTATTATTATCGATTTAATAGGTATTGAGCGCGATGAAATCGTATCTCTAGCAAAAGATTTCAAAGTTATTTTATAATACTCGATAGGTAAAGTTAGTATGGTTTCATCGCTCTTCACAAGCTCTTCATATTCATCTTTATATTCATCATCAAATTCTATTTTAAAAGATATACCACAATGTTTTGTTTTTTCATTATTTCCATTGCCTTCAAACAAAGGAAGATCACATTTTGCAAAATAAACTTCTATAGTGATTTTAGGTGGAGGTAGTTTACTAGCCTTATCTAACGAATTTAAATACTCGGTAATAGATTCATTATTAAATAAGTACTGCGTTAGTTCATTTTTCAGGTACTTACCGTGTAAGATGCCTGTTAGTGCTAGGTTTATTGCCTCTAAAATAGTTGATTTACCCGCTTCATTATCACCTACAATAATATTAATACCATCGTTAAAAGATAGTGAAAAAGGTTCTTTAAAACTCTTATAATTTTCAATATACACTTTTTGAATATTCAACGGTTACACCTATTAGCTTGGCTCTAAGTTAATTATTAATAAATAAAGCTTATTATAGTAGCTTTAAAATAATTATAATTCTGCGCTAATTTGCACAATTTTAATATTAACTTATAAGGTATTTATCACCAGTTGTGGTCTAGTTCTCTGCTTCCGCACACCTGCACAAAATCCCACCCCTTTTGTGTGCGGGCGAGGCGGGGGAGCAAGCGCGCGCAAAGGGGTAAAAATGGGCTGCGCTGGCTATGGTGCAATTAGCTCGTGAGTAGTGTTATTTGTGATTATTTGGGCTACATAGCCGAGATGAGATAAAAAATAGATTTGGATATGTCGAGTAGATAGAACGGCGCTAAGACCGTTCTATTGTGTTTGAGCGGAAATGTTTATGATCAGGTTCCCTACACTATGTTGGAAATAGATTACTTTCAGTTAAACTCTCTGTACTTAACGTGTGATGAGTTATTTATAATTCGGCTCTTTCCCCTTCGCCTGCGTCAAAAAATCCAGCAACGCATATTGTTTAAAGCGGATCGCCTCAACGCCTAACATGTCATTAATTGATTTCATGCTTTCCATCAGTGGCAATAACTCATTGAACCAAAACACCATTGCGGCTTTCTCGATATCGCCGAGGCTACCGGAACCTTGCGGAATGATCCCCATCAACTGCGGTGGGATGCGGTGCATTGCCAACAAATCATCGCGTGTGGTGTCTTTGATACCAACAAACTCATCTTTTGCACTGATTTGTGAGAATGGCATGATTTGAATCCCATCCTTGCCGCCATTGGCTGCATACACAAAAATATTCTTAAATGCTTTACCTTTGCGGGCTTCGGTGAGTGATTTTTTTAATGACTCGACTGCCTTGTCGTCGGCCAATGCCGCGGAAAGATAAACCATCACACCGGCGTGACTGCCGTTCTCATAATAGTTTGTCCGAAATAGGGTGGCTGAATGATTCAAATTTGCTGAAATTAGTCCAGCTAAATAATCGGGTACGCCATAAATCTCTTGATGAATACAGGGGTTTTTCAGGTGAATAACGCTATTTTTGCGGAACTCATAAGCATCTTGGTAATTCTTCACTTGCCAGAACTGCCCCTCATTCACACCGGCGCGGGTGTATTTTGCCAATGAGGGTTTAAGTGCCAGTATGTCGCCGAGCCGGTTGATACGTTTTTCGAGGTAGCCATTGCCAAAAACCACAAAATCTTGTGCAAATGAAATGAAATCAGGTCGTGATAAATAGGGTGTAGGTTCAAAGCAACTGGTGATCACATTGCGCTTAAATACCAAGGGGGATTGATGATAAGCCGCAGATGACGTAAAAGAGCGCGCAATACCATTAAAATCAATCGGGGTTTCATACCAGCGGCCATTGTGGGCGCACTCCATGCAGTCGAGTAAATCGCTACCACTAGACACAATTGATGGCGGGTCAAAAGTAAATGAGCAAAATTCAGGGGCTTGTGCTTGTTCGTCTGTTGCTGTTAATTCAGTTGCTTGTTCCATGTTTAAAACTCCATTACTTGCGCGCCAGTGCCGCCAGTTTCACTGGATATGGCTTCGTTAGAGAAAATGTTCATTGCCGCCCATGCCAGATCGCCATGGTCTAAACCACGTACACGGCTTGATTCATACGTGATAATCCCGCTTGGGGTTTGAATTTTCTTGATGGTCATAAAAGAGGTGATCAGTGACTTGTGTAACCCTGCATCGTATTCAAAACGGCCGCTACGGATTAGCATTTGCATTTTCATGATCATCATGCGTTTTATCGGGGCTGAATAGTTGAGTAAATTTGCCGCTGGAAAGAACTTCACAACCAGCTCATGCACGGCTGCACCTGTACCGCCAGTGCCATCAATGGTGATTGATTGCACGTTATAACGTTGTGTAATACGCCTGATTTCTTCGGCTTGTTTCTCGAATGCCATACCGCGTAATTGAATAGTTTCAATAATGCGAAATTTGCCACCACTTACCGCCGGTGGTGACGCGATAACAAGCCCTAAACCATCGCCATTATCGCCCGTGCCCGTTGGGTCGGCACCAACCCAAACAGGTCGATTACCCAGTGGGCGTGGGGCGTAAGGTTTCCAATCGGCCCATACATGGTTGTTATAGCCATCCACGCCGCAGTTAATCAATGCATCGTAGCTGAATGCTCGCTCACCAGTTTTAACGAACTCACACTCGTATAAATTGCGAAAATCATCAGGTGGGTTTTCGTCTTTAATTTCTTCCAAATCAACACGATCAAGGCCACGGGCGATAGCATCGTGAATATTAACGATTTGTCGCCACATCTTATCCGCACATTTGTGACCAGACTTTAAGACCTTGTGTGAAAGCTCAATGATTTTACGTTCTTTTTCGGGGTTTCCTTTGTTATACAAGTCACCTGTCCAAAATGAATAGGCCTCGTGATCTTCACTGGATGGAGTCGAAAAGTAGGTACGTCGTAAATGGGTATGTGATGCCATGGCGGAAGCAACTTTGCGTAACTCCAAGAAACGCGATACCCAAAACACCTCATCAAAATAGAGATCACCAGTGTATGACTGTGCGGTTGCCGCTGCGGTACCCAAGAAAAACAAAATAGCGCCGTTGGATAACATAATTTCGTCACCGCCTTTAAGCTCAACGCCGACTTGCCTTGCGAGCAATTGAATAAAACGTTTGAACTGAAAAGCTTGAGCGCGGCTAGCAGAGAGAAATATCTGGTTATTGCCGGTTTCCAATGCGGTTAATAAGGCCTCGCGGGCAAAATACCACGTGGCACCAATTTGCCGTGATTTAAGAATAAAGCGATTTCGTTGTGTGCGTTCATTCCACCATTGGCGTTGATACTCAAATAAGCTATCCAACACCAAAGTTTTTAGTTGTTCGATTTGCTCAGGGGTGAAATGGTTTTTTTGTGTCTTCGTTTTGGCCGTGCCTGAACTCTGCTTTTTCACTTCTAATCGTTCAAAGCGATCTAATTGCCGATTGAGAAAATCCACCGTTTTAAAGTCATGGGCGGTCATGGTGTCTTTCGCCATGATACGCAGCACTTTTACATGCGTTTGGTCATTCACGCGATGAATAGGGGAAGCCTCATCCCATTTATCACGTCGTCGCCATGAATAAATTGTATGAATACTTGTGCCCAGCCGTTTTGCAATCTGCGAAACGCTGTAAGCCTGCCAATAAAGCTCTTTGGCCTCTTGTCGTGGGTCAATGTCTGTTTTCATCATATTGTCACTTTGTCACGCCCGCGCGTAACCCTCTATGAATAAGGGTTCTCATAGCCTTATGAGAACCGTAACCCTTTGAGCAAAAAGAGAATGATTGCGATAGTAGCGTTATCGAAATGACAGAACTGTCAGGAATGGAGATTGATTTATGCCACAGGGTAAAAAAACGCGTCAGATAAAACTGGTTGCTTGCGCCGAAGGAATGACACTTAACGGTTTTCCCGTTGAACGCGAACATATAGAGCAGATGGCGAAGGACTATGATCCTAATTTTTATTGTGGACGCGTGAATTTAGACCACATTAAAAGCCTGTTTCCAGATAGCCAATTTCGCAGCTATAGCATGATTTCAGCGGTTAATACCGTCGAACTTACCGAGGGTGAGCTAAAAGGTAAATTAGGTTTAGAAGTCACCATTGAGGTTGATGAGCTGAAAGATGAATACATTGTTAACCTTAATAAATCCGGCCAGAAGATTTTTTCTAGTATTGAATATTATCCCTCGTTTCCACAAACCAAGCGCGCCTATTTAACCGGCGTGGCATTAACCGATTACCCTGCGGCCGTAGGCTCTCGCCCAATTGAACTTAGTACCGCATCCCGCGGTTTACCTGAAATCGGCAACCGATTTACCGCATCATTAGAAACGCAATGCCATTTGTTGAGTGAGCAACGAGCGGAACATCAAGAAGATAAAGAAGCCGGTAAAAAATTCTTATCCACGGTGAAACAGTGGCTAGGACTTGAACGTAATCACAATTCAGAAGAAGCCGCCAACTTACAAAAAGCCATTGAATTAACCGCGCAGCAGTGCGGCACGTTATTAACTGAAAATGAAGCGCAAAAGCGAGCGTTATCCCAGCTTACCAATGACTTTAACGCATTAAAGCAAAAGCTTGAGCTGACAGATGGTTCGGGAGAAGGTCGCCCGCCAGTGACCGGCGGTTCTACTAAGTTGGCCGAGTATTAATTCTGGCTTCACTTTCTTAAATTCAAATAAATAAAAAGGTTTTTACTATGGGTATCAGTAATGAATCACTCGCGAATTATCTTTCATGGCTTGACCAACAAGCCCGATTAAACGGGGTACGCCGTGAGGGCTCGTCGTTAAATTTTAGTGTTGACCCAACGGTTCAGCAGCGTTTAGAAAAAGCCAAAATGGAAAATAGCCCATTTCTAAAACAAATTAACTCATTTGGTGTGACGGATCAGGAGGGGCAAAAGGTATTTGGTTCCGTAAATGGACCGATTGCGAGCACCAACACCTCTAACACCGACCGCCGTAACCCTGAACAAGTGAATGATGAAAATAGCGACGATTATCGTTGCGAACAAACCAACTGGGATACTTACGTACCTTATTCATGGCTCGATGCATGGGCGGGGCACCCTGAATTTCAGCCGATGATTAGCCAACTAATTGCACAACAAGAAGCGAATGACCGCTTAATGATTGGTTTCAACGGTATTCAGAGGGTGAAAAAGTCCAATAAAGTGACTAATCCATTACTACAAGACGTCAATATTGGTTGGCTACAAAAAATCCGTGAAGCAGCGCCACAGCGCGTGATGAAAGGCGTCACACTGACTAATCGCGATGAAAATGGAAAGATCATTGCCAAAGGCACGTATGCCAATGTGGATGCGATGGTATTTGATGCGGTGAATTCACTGTTAGACCCATGGCACCGCCGTGCGCAAGGTTTAGTGGCCATCACGGGTTATCAGCTTTATACCGATAAAAATTTCAAAATCATGAACAAGCACAGTGAGCAAAATCCCAACATGGAAATGCTCGCCGGTAATGAATTGTTGAAACTCAGTTCAATGGGCAATTTACCAACGCTACAAGTGCCATTTTTCCCTGATGGCACAACATTAATCACTACCTTTAAAAACCTCTCAGTGTACTGGCAGAAAGGCAAATATCGCCGTGTGATCAAAGATGAGCCGGAATATAACCGCGTAGCGACGTATTCGTCGGGGAATGAGGGCTATGTAATTGAAGATTATGGCCTATCTTGCCTGATTGAAGGTATCAACTACGCAGAAAATAAAAACATTTAAGCCAATATTAGGGAAACCAAATGGAACATTTAACACCGGCACAGCAACATTGGCAAAAGGTAATGGCCTCACGTCGTGGTGAATCTAATGGTGAAATGTCACGAGCTGATATGACGGCATATGAAAATATTTTGCATCGTCTACGTGCTGACCAATCGCAGTTAAGCAACATTCAAGGCAACGACCGAAAAGCCGCTTATAAACGTGAAATTTTACCTAATTATCAGGGTTGGATTGAGGGCGTTTTAGAAAATAAAACCGGTATTGCCGATGAAGTTTTTACTCGTACTTTGGTTTGGCACATTGATGCCGGTTTATATACTGATGCATTAAAAATGGCGGAATATGCCATTCAATTTAATTTGCCTTTACCTGATAACTACAACCGCACTTTAGCCACTGTTTTAGTTGATGAAATTTGTGACTGGTCTTTAGCCGTTAAAGCCAGTGGTAAAGAGGATGAAGTGACGGCGTCACTTGATGAGTTACTAGTGTTAGAGCGCATTACCGAGCAATCGGACATGCCTGATGGGGCACGAGCCAAGTTGTATAAGGTGATTGGTTTAACGCTCAAAGCGGATGAAAAGCAACAAGCTTTAGCACTCGAATACCTGCAAAAGGCCATTCTTATCGATAAAGACATTGGTGTGAAAAAAGAAATTGAACAGCTATTACGGGCACTTCGCAAGCAAGACGACGAAACGCCTAAAAAATAGCAATAACCGAGTTGCACCCGCAAGCCACGGAGGCACAGCAATAATAAAGGGCTAATCCTCTTATGTTATCGCTGTCCACCTCCGTTTTCTCAGAGGGTAAATCATGAGCTTAGTGGCTACAAAACAGATCCATTCCGTACAAGAAGAAAGCATTAACGATGGTGACGAAAAAATCACCTCGGGCGACTTCTGGCCAGTGATTGTGCTTGCTCAATTAAGGCAGTCGATGCGCTTGACCGGCAATGTCACCACTAGTCGATTAAAGCATATGGCTATGGAAGCGGTTTTGTATGTCAATCAGCTATTGGATGAGTGGCGTGAGGTACAAAAAGATTGTGGATTCAATCAATTATCTACCGTGCCTTCACCAAAAATTAACGATACCACGGCGATAGTTTTTCGTTATCACCATGCCGTGTATAGCTTCACGAAAGCGTTATTGATTGAAAATTACCGCGATATTGACACAACACGCGAGGGTGAAAAGCACGCTCAAGCCCTAAGTACACAAGTCGATGATTTACGCCGCGATGGCCAAAATGCGGTGCGAGATATTCTCGGTAAATTACGCATGTTTGCGGAGCTCGTTTAATGAAAGTGCAGGCGCTGCAAGGTGACACCGTTGACCTATTGTGTTGGCGGCATTATGGGCGCACTCAGGGCATTGTAGAACAAGTGTTACAGGTCAATCCGAATCTGGTAGAGGGCGGCATACAGCTTGCCGCGGGGCAATGGGTGGAACTACCCGATATTGCACCGGCGGCACAACAAGAAATGATCCAACTTTGGGATTAACAAAAAGGGATTAATAGCATGAGTGAATGGTACAGCCGCCTATCTTACACCCTTTCAGGATTCGGTAGCTTCTTCAGTGGGTCAGGTATTTTAGGTTTTTTTGGTGATTTTTCTTTGTATGAATGGGGTTTCTTGGCTGGGCTGATTGCCAGTATTTCGTTAGGCGTAATGACCTATCGGCTAAACCGTCGTGAGCAGATAAAACGCACTCGTATATTAGAGCGTTATTTTTCACGGCATCCCATTACTGAGCGTGATATTCAAAACATCGTAAAGGTCACAGAGCAATCACCAAAGGATTTATGAAATGAATACAAAATCACGATTAAGTCAGGCGGTAATTGCGTTGATTATTTCAGGTGCCAGTGGCGGTGCGATCCTCTCCGGTTTTTTGGATGAAAAAGAGGGTAATACACTCAAAGCTTATCGTGATGCGGGCGGCGTTATCACCATTTGTCGCGGGGTAACGCGTATTAATGGCCAGAAAATCAAACTGGATACCAAACTCACGCAAGGGGAATGCGACAAATTAAATCGCATTGAAGCGGATAAAGCTATTGCATGGGTTAAACATCATGTTTATGTACCACTGACAGAGCCACAAATCGCCAGTATTGCGTCATTTTGCCCTTATAACATTGGTCCTTCCAAATGTTTTTCATCCACCTTTTATCGCAAGTTGAATGCAGGCGATATCAAAGGGGCCTGCGCTGAATTACCTAAATGGACGCGTGATGGCGGCAAAGATTGCCGACAAACCAAAGGGCAACCAAACGGCTGTTATGGCCAAGTGATCCGCCGTGACCAAGAGGCCGAATTACTGTGTGGCGAATGGGAGCAATGATGGTCAGTTATCGTCATGTTTTATTGGGGTGCTTTTCTGTTGCGCTCATCAGCGGTGGCGCGGCTTTTGGTATCACTCGGTTGGTTTATCAATCCAAATTGGATGCAACCAAATTGGGGCACCAGATGACATTAAATGCTCTCAGTACTCAAGCCTTTATTGATGCAGCTGAAAAACTCGCCCAACTACAAAAGGCACAAGCTAGCTTACATCAGCTGGATGTGGCCTATAACCAGAGGTTGTTAGATGAACAGAATGGATCTCAACGTTTGCGTGATGATTTGCTCACTGAGCGTCGCCGCGTGCGGTTCGCCAACGCCGACCTTGCAACCTGTGAGCTCGCCATCAATCACACTGCCCGCACCGGCAGCGTGGGCGATGTTGCCACCGTCGGACTCACTCGAAAAGGTGGACTTATTGTTCACGACCTCCGAGCTGGAATTCAGCAAGACAGAGCAAAAATAAGCTATTTACAAAGTTATATCCATGACGTGGTTAAGCAGTGCAAGGTGAAAGAATGAAATACATCGCTTTGTTATTTATCACACTGTTTTTAATTACCTTTTTCTTTGGTGGCTTGGTGCTATTACAAGAGCCTAAATGTGCCACAGCATCACCGCAAGAACGCGTTGAAATGCGTTGCCAAAAAGCACTGTATGACTATCGGGGGAAATAATGCTAAAGCCGAACTTATTACGCCAAATTATTGTTGAACAAATTCCTTTTTTCAAGCAAGACCCTGATTTATTAGAGGTCTATGTGACTGAGGGGGGCGTACAGGCCACAGGTACACAATCAGCCTCTTATTTGAATGAATACCAGATTCAGGTGTTGGCCATGGATTATACCGGCGAGTTAAGCGAGCTCTCATTGGCGATATTGATGTTTGCCCGAAAGCATCAGCCAGACTTGTTATTTAACCCTGATAAGCGGGCGAATGGCATTCGTTACAAAGCGGATATTCTCGACAATGAAAAAATTGACGTGCTGTTTACCATTCAAGCCTCTGAACGGGTGATCGTCAAAAAAGAGAATGGAAAAATTATTCAGACTCATATTACAGAGCCGAAACCAGCACTGCCGATGCCTGCATGGGATATCGTTATTGATGAGGGAGTGATGGCTCATGAGTGATAACGGTCTGTTTATGCAACTTGAAAATGAGCTAAATGGCTTGTTATCAACAACCTCACAAGCTTATCGCCGAAAACTTACCGGCAAATTAGCGCGGGCAATTCGTGCCGACCAACAAAAGCGCATTCGCAGCCAAAAAAATGCGGATGGCTCGGCCTATGAGCCTCGTAAACACAAAGTATTACGGACACAGCAGCAAATTCGATTTATTCATCGTGGTGATGTTCGAACTTTGCGAAATTGGCAAGGTTCAAAGGGCCAGCGAGGTAAAAATATCACCGGATTTGATGAAGATAGAGGCGCGGTAAGAACTTTTTATCGTCAAGATATTGCTCGTTTTCTAGATATTAATTTTTCATCGATAAAACGCAGTACCAAGCGTAAAGCCCCGATGTTTAAGCGACTCAGAGCAGCTCGATTTCTACATACCCGTAATAGCCAAGACAGCGCGATTGTGGGCTTTCAAGGTAAAGCCGCTGCTATTGCCAGAGAGCATCAATATGGGCTTGAGGGCGCGGTAAATCAATTGGCGCGGGCGCGTTATCCAAAGCGTGAGTTGTTAGGACTTTCAGAGCATGAGCGCCTAGGCTTGTTAGAAATGATTTATCTCGATTTAGTGGGGCAGCTATGAATTCACAAGAGCTATACCGCTTGCTCAGTAATATTTTCCGTCAAGGTGTCGTCACCGAGGTGGATTTAGACACTAGCTGTTGCCGTGTTCAATCGGGTGAATTAGTCACGGATTGGATTCGATGGTTAGTTTATCGAGCCGGTGAATCTCGCAGCTATTGGGCGCCAACGGTGGGTGAGCAAGTATTGATTGGGGCTATGGGGGGTGAATTAACCACCGGTTTTGTCCTTGGGTCGCTGTATAGCAATGACAATCCTGCGCCGTCACATTCAGCTAATGCATTAAACCATACCTTTTCCGATGGTGCGGTGATTGAGTACGAGCCGGAAAACGGAATATTAAAAGCGGTTGGCATTAAAAAAGCGGTGATTGAAGCTAGCGACGAAATTACGGCCACAACTAAAAAAGTGATTTGCAAAGCCTCTGTTGAAATCAAATTTGATACACCGAATGTGATTTGCACTAACAACCTCACCGCCGCCACGTTAAATGTGGAAAAGGGCGGCGAAATGACCGGTAACTTTAACCATACCGGCGGTGCGATAACCTCCAATGGTGTGGTTATCCATACTCACCAGCACGGTGGAGTGCGTTCTGGCGGTGAAACTTCAGGGAAACCCGTATGAAGTATTGTGGCATGAATGCAAAAACAGGGCGCAGCCTAAATGATGGTGAACATATTCGCCAAAGTATCGCCGATATTTTGCGAACGCCAATCGGTTCGCGAGTAATGCGCCGCCAGTATGGCTCAATGCTTTATGACCTGATTGACCAACCACAAAACCCCTCGTTGCGCCTCAAAATTATGAGCGCGTGCTATATGGCACTGATGCAGTGGGAGCCCCGAGTTAGGTTGCAAGCAATTGATTATATTCGTTCAGATATTGGTGAAATGGCGGTGAGTTTATCCGGTGTGATTGTGTCATCGGGTGAGCCCGTTTCGATTTCTATTCCAGTGAGGTAAAAGTATGGCAGCCAGTATTGATTTAAGTTTATTACCCGCACCGGACGTGGTCGAAATATTAGATTTTGAGGTGATATTTAGCGAGCGCAAAGCCGCGTTAATTTCTGCTATGCCATCGGAACAGCGGGAAGCTATCGCCCGTACTTTGGAATTAGAATCTGAGCCGCTCACCAAATTATTGCAAGAAAACTGTTATAGAGAGTTAATTTTACGTCAGCGCGTCAATGAAGCAGCGCGCGCAAGTATGGTGGCTTTTGCTTCAGGTGCCGACCTTGATCAACTCGCGGCCAATAATAATGTTAAACGGCTGATGCTATCAGCGGGTAATGAGAGTGTTATTCCACCTATTCCTCCGGTGTATGAATCTGATTCTAATTTACGTTTGCGTATTCCTACCGCTTTTGAAGCACTAAGCGTAGCTGGTCCTATCGGCAGCTATGAATATCATGCTCGCAGTGCTGATGGTCGGGTATCAGATGCCTCAGTGATTAGCCCGTTACCGGCTCATGTGACTGTGACAGTTTTATCTCGTGAGGGGAATGGCAGAGCACCCGTTGATCTCATTGAAAAAGTTACTTTAGCGTTAAACGATGAAGATGTTCGCCCCGTAGCTGACCGTGTCACCGTGCAGACAGCTACCATTGTTAACTATGAAATCGACGCGGTAATTTACTGTTATCCCTCGCCTGAATACGAGCCGATTACGGCTGCCGCCGAGGCGCAACTAAAGCGCTATACCACTCAACAACACCGGCTAGGCCGCGACATTGTACTCAGTGCCATTTATGCCGCGCTACATGTTCAAGGCGTTCAGCGTGTGGAACTGAAAAAACCGATTGCTGATATCAAACTAGATAAAACGCAAGCCAGCTATTGCACACAAATTAATGTGGTGCTAGGTGGCTCAGATGAATAGCCGTTTATTGCCGGTTGGCTCGTCACCGTTAGAACTCGCAGCGGCTGAATCACTGGCACAAATTGAGCGCGTGCCTATTCCCATTCGTGAATTGTGGAACCCTGATTTATGTCCAGTACATTTGCTGCCGTATTTGGCGTGGGCGTTTAGTGTTGATCGCTGGGATAAAAATTGGTCAGAAAAAGCTAAGCGAGATGCCATCAAGGCTGCGATGTTTATTCATAAACACAAGGGCACCATTGGTGCATTGCGCCGAGTGGTTGAGCCATTGGGTTATTTGATTCGGGTGATTGAGTGGTGGAAAACCAATGAAACACCGGGCACGTTTCGCCTTGATATCGGAGTACTTGAAACCGGTATTACCGAGGAAATGTATCAAGAGTTAGAGGCGTTAATTTTTGATGCTAAGCCGGCAAGTCGCCACCTTGTGGGGCTCACCATTCAGCTTGAAACCAAAGGCCATATTTATTGCGCCGCGACGAGTTACAGCGGTGATGATTTAACTGTTTACCCTTACACGCCAGATGTAATTAGTTTCGGTGGGACTATTTCCACAGGGGTTGCGGTACATGTAATTGATGAAATGAGGGTTATTCTCCAATGAAATATTTTGCCTTACTCACCACTTATGGTGAAAAAGTGCTTGCAGAGGCTACGGCGCTCGGCACGAAAATTGAGTTAACACAGATGGCAGTGGGTGACGGCGGCGGTTTATTACCGGCACCGGATACCAAGCAAACTAAACTAATCAATGAAAAACGCCGTGCAGCAATTAATACGCTATTTCTTGATTCAGTGAATACTAACCAGATTATCGCTGAACAGGTGATCCCCGAAAATGAGGGCGGTTGGTGGATACGTGAAATCGGTTTGTTCGATATATCAGGGTTATTGGTGGCCGTAGCGAATTGCCCTGAGACCTATAAACCGTTGTTAGCTGAGGGCTCCGGCCGCACGCAAACTATCCGCATGATCTTGATTGTGAGCCATACCGAAGCTGTCACCTTGAAAGTCGATCCCGCGATTGTGCTTGCCACGCGTAGTTATGTGGATGATTCAGTAAAACAAGCTATTGAAGTTCACGCCAAAAGTCGTAATCACCCTGATGCAAGTACCAGCGCCAAAGGTTTTGTTCAACTTGCTGATGTACTCAGTGCGGATAACAACAAAGCCGTCACGCCTAAGTTGGCCACTGAAGTTAATCAACGTGCAGTAAATGCACAAACCTCGGCGAATAACGCTAATACTGCGGCAACCAATGCGAATAACAACGCTAATGGACGGGTGCCAAGTTCGCGCAAGGTAAACAATAAACCGTTAAGCGCAGATATTACGTTAACCGCTGGTGATGTTGATGCCTATACCAAGGCTGAAACAGACACTAAAGTCGCCGATGCGAAAAAGGCGGGTACAGATGCGCAAGCTACGGCAAACGCTGCCAATACTGCCGCCGCCAATGCAAACAGTAATGCCAATGGGCGAGTGCCGAGTTCGCGTAAAGTGAATAGCAAACCATTGACGGAAGATATTAATCTCACCGCTGGTGATGTTGGCGCATATACCAAAGCAGAAACCGACACCAAAGTCGCTGATGCGAAAAAAGCGGGTACGGACGCGCAAGCTACGGCAAACGCCGCTAATACTGCGGCAACTAATGCGAATAACAATGCCAATGGCAGGGTGCCGAGTTCGCGTAAAGTGAACAGCAAACCATTGACGGAAGATATTAATCTCGCCGCTGGTGATGTGGGCGCGTATACCAAAGCAGAAACCGACACCAAAGTCGCTGATGCGAAAAAAGCCGGTACGGATGCAAATACAAACGCCAATGGTCGCGTACCTAGTGCTCGCAAGGTGAATAATAAGCCATTGACGGCAGATATTAATCTTACGGCCGGTGATGTTGGCGCATATACCAAAGCCGAAACCGACACCAAAGTCGCGGATGCTAAAAAAGCGGGTACGGATGCACAAGCTACCGCTAACGGAGCTAATACCGCCGCAACCAATGCGAATAACAATGCCAATGGTCGAGTGCCAAACGGACGCAAGGTAAACAATAAAGCACTAACCGCAGATATCGCACTGAATGCGGGAGATGTTGGCGCGTATACCAAAGCAGAGGTGGATAGTCGGATTTCAGCTGGTAGCGGCTTAGGTTATGGACAGACTTGGAAAGATGTAAAAACATCAAGAGCTTTGAGCACTACATACACAAATTCAACAGGTAAACCGATATTGGTTTCTGTTTCACCCAATGGAGCACGAGATCATTATATGGGTTTCGATGGCTTTGTTAATAATGTCAAAGTAGCGGTATCAGTTGGGTTCGGAGGTGAATCTAAACCACAACTATGCTTTATTGTACCTAACGGTTCATCTTATAAAGTTGAGTACAGTGCAAGTGTTACAAAGAATGGTATCAATATGTGGACTGAGCTGAGGGCATAATGAAATATTACAAAGATGAAAATAATGAAGTTTACGGCTATGAATCAGATGGATCACAGGATGTATTTATTGCCGATGATTTAACATTTATTTCTGAGCAAGAGGCATTAGCAATCACCAATCCGCCGCCAACAAAAGCACAGTTAATTGCTGAAGCGGAGTATCAAAAACAGGCACGATTAAATGAAGCTACCGCCGCAATAGCTCCCTTACAAGATGCGGTTGACCTTGGTATAGCTACAGATGAAGAACGCGAGCAATTAAAGGCATGGAAAGAGTACCGAGTGCAGGTGAATCGGGGGATGTTGGGTTGAGTGTTAATTGGCCAGAAAAGTTTAAATAAAAATGATCTTTTAGATGTATCATCTATAATCGTAAAACTACATTAGTGGTAATGTTGTTTTATAAAATATAATGAGGTCATAATGTCCGAGCAGTTAATTTTCGAAAATTGTAATAGCACAACAATTGGAGTGTATAGGCAGAATACTCTTTTTATGCGATTTAATAGTTTTGGAGACATATATCATGAATCTGGAGATGTTCATCCGAATATAATAGCTGCTAATGTTCATGAGTATATACATTATTTACATAATTTATCTACTGCATCAGGAATTACATATTTATATTTAAACATTATATCATTACGGTTGATGGTAAATGGATGTGATCAATCAGGTCACTTTATGGGAAGCAACGGACTATCAGAGGATCTCGTTTTACAATTAAGTGATGTAATTAATAAAATGAATATAATACTGGGGACAACATCAATTCAAGAGTTGAAGAGTATAACCGATATAAATAAATGTAATTTTGGAAAGTCTAATTTAATTTATAATAAAAAAGGGAGTGATGAAATAATAATAACTAAATGTGAAGTCAATATAGAGCATGAGGATAAGACAAAAAAAAGCGTAAATATAATAGTTGGCTTGAGTTTTATTACTGAAGGAATTGCATATGAAATAGAAAGGTTTATAAGACATAATAATGGGGTTCCTGAAAATGAATTAGATATAGGAACTGCTATATATCCTTACCTCTCATTCAAAAAGCTTGTAGAACAATGGTCAGGAAAGTCGTTGGATAGCATTGAATTGATTAAAGTTGGTGTGGCTGCTCTTAGCTTTATATATCCTGGTCACGGTTTAGCAACTATATGCGAGAAAATTAAAGAATCAGAAGAAACATTAGATAATATACTTGATGTCGCGACACAGAGCCAAGAAAAATATTTAGATTTAATAATGTTAGATCTTTCTAGGCAACAGATAGATCTTAGTCAAGGAGATACTATAGGTACGGCAATCAAAGCATATTTAGGCTTAGTAGAAAAAGGTCTTTATTTGAGAGATAATGACCCTTATATGGAATTAAAGTTTCTTGAATGCAATCCTATTGATGTTTCAATTTATGAAAAAATGGTTGTTAGTATGATTGACTGTTTTGTTATTCAAGAGAAATTTGAAAAACAATTGGATATATATTGGCTTGGAATAGACTCTCATTTAAAGAGCGATGAAACAATAGCTCGAATAGCAACACTACAATCTTTATTGCATTTTAGTCAACTTCATTTTAAACCCACTAGTGAAAATAATTTTGTTGCTACGTCAGTATTGCCAAATATAACTTGTCCTTTTTCTGGAGGTTGTGGTGATGAAACAAAAAGAGGGAACCCAAAAGAGTGTAAAAGTAAACCTTGGATGAATCATCAATCAAAAAAACCTGGAGATAAAGTTTGCTGGTATGCATCAGGAGTTAAATCATTAAAAAATTAATCCTATAAATAACTTTGCAATATTAAATTAAACTTTCCAATATAGTTATATATATTACTTATTATTATAACTTTCTAGATTAATTAGGGATTATACTAATTAATCTAGAAAGTACATTAACTCTAAAAGGTTATATGATTATAATTAGTAAAGTTCTCCCTCACATCCTCATTCACCCGACTCAACGACAGTGTAAAATCTATCTTTTTCGCCTTACCGTCGGTAAAACACTCGGTCCTATCCATAACCAGATTGGTGATTACATACATACCATAAATGGTTCCTGTACCTTCAATCAAAGGCAGTGGCTTAGCCACATAGGCCGATGTTTTCAGTAATTCCAGCGACATATCACCGCCGGTGACTTCGGGGTAAAGCGTGCCGGCCAGTGTGATTTTATCTTCACCGGCGCCGATGTATTGCCATTTTGCACTGCAGCCAACACGATCATTTTTAACATGGCGCCAGTCAAGTGAATGGTTAAAAGTTTGATAAGGGGTGGTGCGTAGTTCAAACACAAACATGCCATAAATCATCATCATAATTTAGTCCTGATCTTTTAAGCTGGAACGGCGGCGGCTATCGCGTTCACGTAATAGTGCGGTTAATTGTTGCTTCACAACGTCGGCCAGTTTCTTCTCGTTATTCACATCAACCCCGTGAAAGTGCAGCTCAAAGGTATTGTATTCAGGCTGCATGATTTGACGTTCTGGTCGGGTCGGGGATATTGCCACCGGTATTGCGTTTAATTTGGGCTGAATAGGGGCAAAAGTATTAATAAGCGAATCATTGAGTTGCGATAGCAATGACGGTTGCTTTTGGGCGGCAATACGAGGCTCTCGATACAGACCATCAACCGCCGTCACCGCAGGGAAATTTTTAAATACAATATCGCCGAGTTTATTTTTATCGACACTTTCGGCCGCATCGCTTAACGCGGATTTACTACCTTTGGCTTTGTTCTTTTTCTCTGCGCCGTCATAAACCAAAGTACCGTATTTTTCCGCATTTTCTAACGGGTTAACCTCATTGGCTTTTTGCTGTAACTCGCTGCTTTTTTCTAGCTGTTTACCGGCAACCATCACGCTACTGGTGATTTTACTGGTTGCCTCGGCTTGTTGTTTTTTGGCTTGCTCATTGGCTTTGGCGGTTTTTCCTGCATAGGATGAAACTGAATTGAGTACCTTAAATGGATCTTTTTCGTTCGGGTCAACACCCATGGCTCTTGCTGCATCGGCGGCGGCACTGGCTGCATCAGGAATAACGCCAAGCTTTTCTAATATCCAACCTAATCCTTTGGCGACTTGCTGAATTGGCCAAAATAGGGCGCTGATGGCTTTCCCTACCACATCACCAAATACCTGACCAGCTTCAGTACAGGATTTCAATTCTTCGGTAGACAGTTGAACCGGTGAAAGCAATTCTTTAAACCAATTCCACACCTTGCTAACGGCATTTGAAATGCCATCGAATATCGGTGCGAATGGGGCAAAGGTGGAGCTGAATGCTGCACCCATCGGTGCAAGGGCAGATGTGAAACCATCCCAAAACCCACTAAAAAAGGCTTTAATAGGTTCCCAGTATTGGTAAATCAACACGCCAGCCGCCACGATGGCTGCGATAAATAGCCCAACAGGGCTCAATAACAATGAGAAACCGCCGCCAATAACACCAATCGCGTTACTACCGGCGGCTATTAAGCTACTAAACCCAACGGTAGCAAGTCCTTTAATTCCAGAGCTAAGGGCCGTTAATGCCCCTAATGGATTGGTGAATAATAAAGAAAGGGCGCCACCGGTAGAGGTCGCGCTGGCTAGAATACTTGTAAACCCTGTTCGACCAAGCGCCATCACGCCAGATGAAAGCCGGCTAACAGCCCCTTTGGCATTGCCAAAGATAGGCAACCAGTCGCGCACGCTGCGACCTATTTTTCCAATGGAAGGAATTAAACTTTTTAAGCCAAACGAAAACGAACCTAATTTAGGAATAAGTCCACCGAGGCCGCGGCCACCGGTGAGCATAAATACACTGAGTCGCATTGCGGCAAAAGGTACAATAACCGCTGCCACAGCAAGGGCTAAGGCGCCGAGTGTAGTGACTAATGTTGCGATGGCAATCCCTCCGACAGCAAGGGCTTGCGTCATTTTCGGGTGTGCTTTCATCCATTGGCCAACTTGACCAATAAAGCCAGTCAATGATTGAGTCACACGCCGCAAAGGGGAATCAACATTTTCTTGGATCTCAATACCAAGATCTTCCCATGCAGATTGCAACTGTTTCAGGTCGCCTTTTAAGTTATCAATTTTAACTTTCGCGTTTTTATCAGCTTCGCCCTCGGCGCCTATATTGGCTGTTTTCAGCGCGTCATAGCGGCCATTCATCACTGAATCAATTACCGCGCCCATGCCGACCATCGCCTCCTCGCCGAAGATATCTTTTTTCATGCGAATTTGGCTAGCTTGGTCGAATTTACGCATACTTTTACCAACATCTTTTAGTATTGTGTCGGCATCGCGCAATTTTCCGCTGGCATCTTTAACGCTAATCCCTAGCTTGTCGAGGGCGGCTTGACCTTTGCCAACAGGGGCAACCATTCGTGATAAGCCGGCGCGGAGTGATGTACCCGCCATACTGCCACGGATACCGTTATCGGCCATGGTTCCTGCCATTGCTGCCATGCTTTCAAGGCTGACACCGAGCTGTGCTGCAATCGGGCCGGCATAGGTCATGGTTTCACCTAGTTGGCGTAAATCGGTATTACTGCGAGTAAAAGTGGCAGTCAGTACATCAGAAACGCGGTTCATCTCATCCGCTTTCAATTGAAATTGCGTCAAAACATTTGAGCCGATATCAGATGCCTCACCGAGATCCATATCACCGGCTAAACCCATATTTAATACGCCACCTAATGCCTGTTTAATGGCATCTGGCGTAAAACCGGCCATGGCCAAAAACTTCTGACCGGCGGCAACATCAGTGGAGGTATAAGCGGTACTGGCGCCAAGTTCACGGGCTTGTTGACGTAACATGGCGAGTTGAGGCGAGTCCTTATCTAATCGGGTCAGAGCTTGAACAGTCGACATACCCTCATCAAAGTCTCGACCAGGCGCAGTGATTCGGGAGCCTGCATAAAGCGCACCGGCGCCGCCTGCGGTCGCGATTGCACCACCCGTTGCTAGCTTATTACGTAACTCTTTTGACTTTGCATATTGGCCTTGCGCTCGAGTCACGGCACCTAGTCGCCGGCGCTGCTCATCTAGCTGCCTATTATAGATTTCCGTTCGCCGAGTCACTTGTGCTGTGGCATCACCGCTTTGACGCGCCGATACGCCATGACGATAGAGTGACGCTGTCACGTTATTAAGCTTTTGTTTCTCTTTGTCGAGTGTCCGGCCGTAGCGATCACGTTCCAAACGGGCAGCGGCTAAAGCTCTTTTTTGCTCATCTGTTTGTTGAGTTAGCGGTGGGTATTGGTCTCGCAATGCTTTGACTTTATTTTTAGCTGTCTCGTAAGCCTGCGAGTTTTGATTTACAGACCTAGAAAGCCGCTCGAAGGTTTTCGATTGGCTTTGTAGGTTGCGGATAGTATTTTGTGTGGCTTTGATTTGCGTCGCTAACCCTGCCGCGCTGCGCTGTGCAGCACTAACAGGGGAAGATAGCTTATTCGCAGCACTTAACGAAACTTTGATATTTAAATTGCGATTACTCATGGTTCATTTCCTGTTCTGGCGGCTGCGCGTTGGTGCCATAACAGGAGTTCAGAGGCCGTCATGGCATCATATTCAGACGGCGCCCAGTGAAAAACGGTGGCGATATCGGCGATTAACTCATCCGTTTCAACGTTGGGGCACTCTATGACTCGTCCGCGATGTCTGTCATCTCTGGCGGGGAGCTCGGTACTAAAAAATTGGCAATACCCGTCGCTAACGCATTGAATGTCGGAATCGGAAGCTGTGAAACATCACGCTCAGTTAAACGGGGTGAGGTGACGCGCGGCAGCAACTTAATCAGCGAATCTACATCGGAGGTCATCACGTCATACAGTTTTAAACCACGCAGCGCGCCAACTTGTTTCATGGTGTCCGTGATCGTGATTTCAGTCACTTCTTGCCCTGATTCCAATTTGATAGGTGCGTCGAATTGAATAACTTCAGCCATAGTAAATCTTCCTATTAAAAGTTAGTGGCCAATATTGGCGCGATGTTTTTCTAGCATGTCTTTGCCGTTGACTTTCCACACCATATTCAGCAAGTCCACTTCAAAAGCTTCTTTATTATTGATGGTGATCTTGCAGTAAGTATTTTTGATTGTGTACTTATGCTGCGTGTTATCGCCAGCTTTCGCACTACCAAAATCAAGCTCAGTAAAACGTCCGCGAGTTTGAATTTCACACGGGAGTGATTCGCCGGTTGAATCATCATAGTAAGAACCTGCAAAACGAAATTGTTTGCCGTCGATTGTGCCGCCCCAACTTTCCAATAATTCAGCTAATAGACCGCCCATAGTGGCATCCATATCTAATGCTCCTGAATCAAATCCCATCATAACAGCGACAGAGCCCACCATACCGGCACCCTGATAATCTTCTGTTTTTAATGACAGCTTTGGCGGGGTGACTTCTTCTACTTGTCCAAGGTAGGTTTGGCCATCAATAAACAGGTCAAACAAAAAGAGTTTTTTAGGCATACCCATAATCTAGATTCCTTAGCCCAGTTGGTCGAAAACAGTGAAATATTCGTCAGTGAATTCCTGCGTCAAAGACAGGTTTTCAAGTGGCGGTACGGGGGTGTACTTGTAGCGAATGTGCGCCTTACCATCACGTAAATTTTCTTTCGGGTTATCCGATGGGTCATACCAACATTGGAAGCCTAATAAACGCCCTTGAGTGACGAGTTGCGCGCCTTTGCGGTTGATCCCATCAACAATATCTTTCACCAGTGAGGGGGTGAGTGTTTTGTCGATATAACTAAAATGCGCCTCGGCGATCATTTCAGCCAAGATTTGTGCGGTGCGGGTATACACTTCAAAAGTATAAGTTTCATTATCGCCGGTGCGATTACCCCAAATACGGTAGCCATCGCGCTTAATTAACGTGGTGATTTGATGGCTGTTTAAGTCATTGGCATCGGTGTCTTTACCTTGTAGCGTCCAGTAAATATCTGCACTTATTCCGAGAACGCCATTCACTGGCACGTTGGAAATCGACTTATGCCAGCCTTGTTCTGCATCAATCTTTGCACGTAAACCAATGGCGTAAGCGGTGGCAGGAATGGTTTCATTTTTACCGCTTTGCAAGTTGTAGGCGATAAACTCAGGGTAGATGATCATCACTTCGCGCTGATTAAAATCTTCGCGGTATTTCTTCGCCTCGGCGATAGTTTTACAGCCGTTCGCGCTGATATAGGCAAAGGCTTTGATTTGCTCGGCAAAAATCGCAAGCTGCATGGCAACGGGTTTGGTATCAAGCTTCGGCACTGCCAAAATGCGCGGACGTTCCCCGATATTGGCCTCTGCGGTTAGTAATGCATAAAGGCCGGTATAACGGCCATCGTCACCAGTGCCGCCGATCACTAATTGGTCCTGTGTCTTTTCATCTCCTTCTTTCGCTTCAGCAACACGCACAATTACCACTTTAGGGCTGCATTGGTCGTCAATCGCTTTAAGTGTGGTGTAAAGCGTGCCGGTTTTTCCTGCTTTGTTTAGTACCGTTTTAATGCGCGTGACTAACACGGGCGTGTCTAGTGGGAACACTTCGGGGTCGGCATCTTCTGCGGTGCAGACAATCCCAATCACTGAGGTGTCGATATCTCGAATAAGGGTGCTGAGGTCGGTTGTTTCATGGACTTCAACACCGTGATGATATACGGCCATCGTTATTATCTCCTGATGTCTATTTATCTTTATTCTCAGGGATGTTTGATAACAAATCATGTACTTAGGGTTCTCATAGACACAAGAGAACCATTGATGATTGCTCACATACGCGCGCGACGACAATCTAGGCATATTGAATTGGCTAGGTGGTGAATATGTCTTTTACGGATTGGACTGAGGGGAATTTAGTCAAAGTTCCTGCATTTGATTTAACGGTTGGTGGCGTGCAGCTCCTCGGCGTCAATGACCGGCTTATGTCATTAACATTAACCGATAATCGGGGTTTTGAGGCTGATACCTTAGAGCTCACTATCGATGATGCCGACGGCAAAATTGCGTTACCAGCGCGTGGGGCTGAGATTTCCGTATCCCTTGGCTGGCAAGGCGAAGCCTTGGTACACAAAGGGATGTATACCGTTGATGAAATTAGCCACTCAGGCCCTCCCGACCAAATCACGGTAACTGCACGTAGCGCAGACTTTCGGCAAGATTTCAACGTCAAACGGGAGTATAGCTGGCACGATATCAAAGTCCCTGATGTGGTGAGCGCGATAGCGGGGCGTTATAACCTCAAACCCGCGATTAGCAAGCAATTGATGCACATTGAAATTGACCATGCAGACCAGACCAATGAGAGCGACATTAGCTTTTTAACGCGCATGGCTGAAATGCTCGGCGCGATAGCCACCATCAAAAATGGCAGTCTGTTATTTATTGTGCCTAATCAGGGAGTCACGCAAAGTGGGAAGCCTTTACCGGTGATCACTATCATGCGGGAAAGTGGTGATAAGCATTATTTCCGATTGGCCGATCGTCAAGCATACACCGGTGTACAAGCTTATTGGCTTGATTTGAACTATGGCCAACAAAAGAAAACCAATCTAAAACGCAAGCAAAAACCCAAAAAAGAGAAGTCGAGCAAAAAAGAGGGCGATTACATCGAGGGTGCTGAGGGTAACGTTTTTGTGATGCGACAAACCTTTAAAAACGAGCAATCTGCTAAACGTGCCGCCGCGGCCAAGTGGTCAAAGCTACAAAGGGGTGTGGCAGAATTTAATATTACGTTGGCCGAGGGGCGTGCAGACCTTTACCCTGAAATGCCTGTCACGGTAACTGGCTTTAAACCGACTATTGATAGTCACCAGTGGGTGATTAGCCGAGTGACACACACCATTGATGGGAACGGATTTATTACCCATTTGGAACTGGAAATAAAAATCAAAGATATTGATATGACAGATGACGAGCAAAACGAAGCATAATTGATTATAATAACGTCAGGCATACCCATAACCCAAGGTTATAAAATGGCGTTCAATTGTCCAAAGTGTGGCGCTGTAACTTATACCAAAACAAGTAAATCCATGAGTAGTGAAACCCGTAGAAGTTACCATCAATGCCAAAATTTGTTGTGTGGTTGTTCTTTTACGACAATAACCTCAGTCGAGATTTATCTAACAAAAACAATCCCCCAAGAACTGCCAGAAGGCTTTGAAATCCCGATGGATGAGTTACCGAGATCACATCGGGGTGAGAAACAGATGGAGATGTTTTGATTCGGATTATATGTCATAATTTCTTTAATTAAATTTAAATAGTGAAAAATTATGAACTGGACAGAATTTTTGGTAAAACCGGGACTAACATTAATAACAGGTGCTCTAACAGGATTAGTTGTGGCATTTTTTACTGCAAGATATGCGTTGACACGGTTTTATAAAGAAAAATGGTGGGAAAAAAAGCTTGCTGCTTTTTTGGAAGTGACAGAATATATCTATAAGATTAAACGAGCTGAAAACTATTGGTTTGCTGAAGTTGAAAGTGAAAGATATGAAGATGAAACATTTCAAGCACTATCCACTGAAGATAAAGAACTTCTTCGTGCAGAGTATATTACAGGGATGAAAGAATTAGTAAGAATATCTCATCTTTCATCGTTCACGTTATCTAAAAAGGCGTCTATTTTATTAATGAATTATATTAAGGAGCATGATAAAATATACCCATCGTGGTGGGATGATGAAATTGATAGTTTTGAAGCTTCTGAAAATAGTAATAAATTAATTAACAACCTTCTTGTTGATATATTAAACGAAGCAAGAAGTGAGTTAAAAATCAAATAAAATTTAAATGTGATGAGTGATTTATATCATACATGGTAAACTATGTTTTTTGTGGGTTTTTCATGATCTAACATTTTTATTAGACCATCAGTGGGAGTGTTGGGTTTTTGAGTTGTACATCAATGTTATTTTCATTAAAGCAAATCTGCATGCGCTTATCAAGTAACTCTACGAATAAATTAATTTTAAAATCACATAGCTTCATGGTATAAAAAAACTCTGAGATAGTTATTATGTTAAAGCATATGTCATATCTTTTACTTAGCGTCATCATTAATTTTATTACTTCATTCCATTTTTCTGATGGCCTAAATTCATCTATAATTATAACCCCATAAAATAAATAACTTTCATCTAATAACAATATTTCGTTTGAATTATTGTAAATTTTCTCACCTCGTTTATATACTTTGAATACACCTTCTAATTGGTCTAGTGCCTTTTTGCAATGCTTTATTATGTTTGATGCAGTTCGGTGGGTAGTTTTATCTATAAAATTCTCATCAGTTTTGAGAGATTTAGATTCTATGGCGATAAGCTGCTTAAAGTTGGTAATAGTTAAAATATCAGTAAATTCTCGTTCTTTCTTACCAATCGTAACAAGCGGAGATATAGTAGTACTAGAATTATCCATTAAGCATAACGATTGATATATTTGGCGTTCTTGACGTTCTCCATCGATATCATGAGTAACATTATAAGATGTAATTCCTTGATTGCTATTATGGATGGTTTGAATAGAACGTATACATTTAATTTCCACAGGGAATTTAAAACTTAAAATTGAATAGTGAGTGTTAGATATGTAATCAATGCCTAAGTGTGCTGAAATTGCGTCAATAAACATATTTGATTCAATATAATTACTGGCGGTTATCAAGTTAGTATTTTTAAGAATGTAATGAATCCTTTTATTTCTAAAGTTTGTTTTTATTTTTATTTTACTTTCTAGGACTGGGGCATCAGTTTCATCAAATAATGTTAAACTCAATTCTGTATCAAAGAATGTTTCATTAAATTTATTATTCAAGTTCCACCATCGTTGCGGAAGAACAGCGTATAATGGGGAGTTTTTATTATCAATGATTTTCATGCATAACGCTAAGTAATGAGGTTCATTTGATGTAGTGAATATATAGAAATCGACTTTAGCGCCAAGTGATATTGCTTTAATTGTTGAGGTAGGTAGTTTGGCTATAATGGATTTGTGACCTTGAACATTTGACTCACAAAATACCCCTATTTGTTCAGAGCATAGAATTTTATAGAGAAATTCAGATGGTATATACATGTATTATTTCCAATAATCATATATTTGATTGAAATCAAGTGGTTAAGATTAAAAACTTACAATACTATTTTGTATGGCTAATTTTCGTCATACAGTATGGTAAATTACCACATATGTAACATATTTCATAGATTGTATTCACTATATGCAAAGGGTCATGAGCTATAAAAACGCCTCCCACCCATTGAAAAATAAGCAAAAATAAAGCCTCTCGTCAAAAGAGGCTTTATAAGTGTGGTCAATATGTGGACATCAACCATTGACTAAATCCATTTAAATCAATGGCTTAACTCACTTTTAGAACGCCGCACTTAGCGCATTTGACTACCTAATCCGCACTAGTACCAGAACTGCTGAATAGGGGGTTTTTACTCTAAATTCAGTGAGTTGTAGTCAAAAGGCACTCGGGGGCGAGTGCCTTTTTTTTGTGCATTCATATAGTCTGAATTTTTTCACATTCTCTTGATTGAAAATTACTCAATATTCTATTTTGAGATGCCCATTTTTAATTTTTATCAAGACCACGCTATCCATATTTTAAATATTTAGATTTTTTTCATCTTTTTTAAGCGCGATACATAGTGCAATTCAATTAATCTGGCATGAATAATTTTTTATTGGAAAGCGTGTAAATCCGTGGCTTTAAAGCCATCTGGATGGCTAAATAACCACGCATTACATACCTGATCATGAATATAGTTCATGTTCTAATGAAATTAAGTCGCTTTAACTCATCGAAAGGCTCTGGCATTAATGGTTCATAACTTATTGAGAATATGAAGATTGGTAAATGAGATGACGAGAAAATTCTCGGCAATCAAGGGGCGAATAAAATTTTCATATCAGTGCTTAGGAAATAAAACCACGATGAACAGAGACTTTACATTTACGATTAAGAGCAGTCTTTTTGATGAAAATTATAACCCCTCTAAAAATACTCGTATAACGACCAACTTTGCTAATTTAGCTAGAGGAAAAGACCGCCAGACGAACTTAAAAAATACGTTGATGATGATTAATAATCGTTTTAATTCACTTGCGTATTGGGATAATCCTAAAGGTGATCGTTACTCAGTAGAACTTGAAATCATTTCTGTTTCAATGAAGATTGAAAATCAGGGTCATACATTCCCTGTAATTGAAATATTAAAAACCAATATTATTGATCAAAAAACAAACCAGCGTATTGAGGGTGTTGTAGGTAATAATTTCTCCTCTTACGTGCGAGATTATGATTTTAGTGTATTGCTGTTAGATCATAATAAAAATCAACCTAACTTTAGCATTCCAGATAATTTTGGTGATCTGCATGGCAATATATTTAAATATTTTGTGAATTCAAATGAATACAAAGAAAACTTTAATAAATCACCAATAATATGTTTAAGCGTTTCAAATAAAGATGTTTATTATCGGACAGGAAACCAACACCCGACATTAGGCATAGAGTACCAACAGAAAGGCACTTCCTTGACCGACCAATATTTTAAAAAAATGGGGCTGCAAGTGCGTTATTTTATGCCTCAAAATAGTGCGGCTCCCTTGGCTTTTTATTTTAAAGGTGACCTACTGAATGATTACACGAATATTGAGCTTATTAGTACGATAAGTACGATGGAGACTTTCCAAAAGATTTATCGACCTGAGATTTATAATGCAAATTCTGTGGCAGGTGAATGTTATCAGCCAAGCCTGAATCAGCAAGATTACTCATTAACAAAAATTGTTTATGACCGAGAAGAGCGTAGCCAGTTGGCTATTGAGCAGGGGAAATTTACTGAAGAGTACTTCATTAAGCCCTATAAGAATATTCTTGATCAATGGTCTGCTAACTACACACACTAATTAACTAAAAATAAAAGGTCATTTATTATGAAAAAATTATTACCTACATCGACAGCTGGCAGTTTACCTAAACCATCTTGGCTTGCACAACCTGAAACACTTTGGTCTCCGTGGAAGTTACAAAATGAAGAATTAATCCAAGGTAAACAAGATGCTTTGCGTTTATCTCTGGACGATCAGTTACGAGCCGGTATTGATATCGTCAGCGATGGTGAGCAAACACGACAACATTTTGTGACAACATTTATTGAACACCTTAGTGGCGTTGATTTTGAGAAGCGTCAGGTCGTTAAAATTCGTGACCGCTATGATGCAAGTGTACCTACAGTTGTTGGGGCAGTAGCTCGTCAAAGGCCCGTATTTGTGGAAGATGCTAAATTTTTGCGACAGCTAACTAATCAGCCTATTAAATGGGCTTTGCCCGGCCCAATGACAATGATCGATACACTTTATGATAATCACTATAAAAGCCGTGAGAAACTTGCTTGGGAGTTTGCCAAAATTCTCAATCAGGAAGCCAAAGAATTAGAGGCAGCAGGTGTCGATATTATCCAGTTTGATGAACCCGCGTTTAATGTTTTTTTCGATGAAGTGAATGATTGGGGGATCGCCACATTAGAAAGGGCGATTGAAGGGCTTAAATGTGAAACTGCGGTGCATATCTGCTATGGGTATGGCATTAAGGCTAATACCGATTGGAAGAAAACTTTGGGAACGGAGTGGAGGCAATACGAAGAGACTTTCCCTAAGCTACAAACTTCTAATATTGATATAATTTCGCTGGAGTGTCACAACTCGCACGTTCCTATGGACCTGCTTGAATTGATTCGAGGAAAAAAAGTGATGGTTGGGGCTATTGATGTGGCAAGCCATACTATAGAAACACCCGAGGAAGTCGCGGATACATTGCGGAAAGCGCTTCAGTTTGTTGATGCAGATAAGCTTTATCCTTCGACCAACTGTGGCATGGCTCCTTTATCTCATCAGGTAGCGAGAGGTAAACTCAATGCCTTAAGCGCAGGAGCAGAGATCATTCGTAGAGAACTCTCAACGAAATAAACTAGCAAAGAGTTAGCGACTAAAAAGGCACTCAAGGGGTGCCTTTTTATATTAAATTTCAAAAGATTAATTTATGCCTACTTGTTGACACTTAAAAAATCAATTTCGCAATTGCTAAGCTAATACCTGAAGCTGCAAGAATAATGCCAACAATCCATTTGGTTTGAGAACCAAGCTCTTTATGTAAATCACTGATTGTTAGATAATTTGATTTAATTACCGCCACATCAGTTTTGATTGCTTTCATATCATTTTCAAGGCTACTTAATCTTGACTCCATTTTGTTTCCTCCACTAGAACTGCCTAGGTTGCTACTGCTCGGAGACGAATCACCATAAGAAACCAATAACATTAAAGGAACTTGTTTTTCTCTAAATTGATTTGCCATTGAGTTTCCCTCTAATTATTTCACTAAATTTTGCTCATCCAGTCAGCCCTTTGAGCAAGCAAATAAGAGACTAAAAATCATTTGTGCTAAGGAGGGTATGGTGACAGATGAAGAGAGTCAAAAGAAATGACAAGTATACAGCTGAAGTTGCTCCTAAAAGTCTTGAAATGATAGATAAAGCCCCACTTTAATGGGGCTAATAGCGTGAGGGAATAATCAATCAATCGACTAATCTGGCTTAGTGAATATCATCATGACTGCGATAAATGAGTGATAACTCGGGGTGTTGCCATAGGCTTGCGGGAGTCACCGTTGTACGTTCCCACGGAATAGAGCCTATAAACCAAAGTTTCCAAAAATTAAGTTTTGCATCGGGATTTTTGGACAATAATGTATGAAATGTCTCGATTTCTCCGATCTGAATGGACAGGGCAGATTGATATATATCGAAGACAAATTTTGAGCAAAATTGACGAGATGAATCGTAATTAAACCCCGTATGATAGAACTTATTTAATCTTGAAGGAACTTCATCAATAAGCGCCTGTTTTTGGTGTTCATCAAGATGTGTCGATAAGCGACGAACACCATAACGATGCTCAGCTGAGCGAGCGATAAAGCGTGATAGTGTCGTAGTTGTTGACAGCGGAACTCGGCTTTCAGCGATTAAGTAATCTTCGCCATTATGCCCAATAATCATACCGACATGGTTGCTCCAGCACAGTGATGCGGAGGCTATTTGACGAAATAACTCAGTGCCAATACTGGTGAAAATAATATCTCCAACCTCAAGTTCTGACGGGTAATTTATTCTTGTCATAAGATAACCTCAATATGGTGATAAAGTGTGCATTAAAGTTATCTTATAAGCTGTTCGTTCTTAGCAGCAATCAGAATGAGGGCGAAAATTACTTCTGTTTATCTTGGGTATATCTTCAACAGCTTTTGACTTAAATCTTGAATACTCTGGATGATATCTTGTTCAGTATGCGCCGCATAGCCAAACAGAATTGCATTATTATTTGGGCTATTAATACAGTAGCGAGACAAAGGTTGGGCACCAAAATTGAGCTCTCGACACTGTTTTAGGATAATATCCAAACTATAACCTTGTTTTATCCAGCAAACTGTATGGATACCAGAATCAGTCATTTGCACATCAAATAAATGAGGAACATATAATTGAATATGTTGGCAGAAAGCATTTTGCCGTTCATGGCATATTTTACGAATTTTTCGAATATGACGTGCGTAATGACCTTCTTGAATAAATTGGGCTAAGGCTGCTTGTTCTAAATAACTACAATGACTATCGCTGTAGTACTTCATCATAGTAAATGCTGCACTCAGATTTTCTGGAACAATTAAAAATCCCAACCTAAATCCTGGATACATCATTTTTGAAAATGTACCAGCGTAAATAACCCTCTGGTGGTTATCTAATCCTTGCAAAGCTTGGATCGGTTTAGAGAGAAAACGAAATTCACTGTTGTAGTCGTCTTCAAATATCCATGCATTGTTTTGTTGTGCCCAATCTAATAACGCTAATCTGCGAGATAAACTTAACGTAATACCTAAAGGAAATTGATGGGATGGTGTGGTATAAATCAGCTTAGCATCCCCATGATTCTTGGCTCCATAGGCGATATCCATTCCTTCATCATCGGATGGAATTGGGGCAATTGAGGCGCCAGCTGCAGTAAATATTGCCCGGGCGCTGTCATATCCGGGGTCATCAAGCCAAACTTTATCTTTCTGTTTTAATAATACTTTAGCAACTAAATTGATAGCTTGCTGGGTACCATTAACAATAATAATTTGTTTTTCTGTACAGTGTACTCCTCGGGTTGAACGCACATAATCTACAAGTAGTTTTTTTAACGGAGCATAACCATCAGGGTGATTATAGTGGGTAATAGCCAGTTTTGATTTACGCCAAACTCGACCTAATAGACGTCCCCAAAGGTCATGAGGAAATTGGTCTACACAACCAATACCTATATTAAATACCTGATGTTTATCGGTATTAGGGCGAGATTGTTCCCATAGGTGATCTAAATCATTTATTATGGGGTTAAGAAAAACCGCATGATTTTCTGGTGAATCGCCCACTTGTGGTTGACTTGTTGTGCGTACTAGCTCATCCGGAATTTGTGCGGATACATAGGTCCCAGACCCTGATTTAGTATAAAGATAGCCTTCATCCACTAAACGATCAAAACCAGCAATCACAGAGTTGCGAGAAATTGACATCATTTCTGCGAGGGCGCGCGTGGAAGGTAATTTAATTCCCGCAATAATTCTGCCATCTAGAATTGCATTCCGAATGGTATGGTATACCCCTTCATTAATTCGCCCTTTTTCAATCAATAAAAGCGGAAATTGAGCTTGCTGTTTTCGGCGCATTAAAGTGGATCCTAAATAAATAACAAAAGTGTATCTTATGAAGCACCAGATAGCTAAGTACTATAGCCCCATTATGTAATATGTCTACAAATGGAAGGGTTATTATGAATAGTGCAACATTACCAGTAACAGTTGAATTTGTATCTCAAGAACATTACCCACAATGGTTAGTTTATTGGTTGGAATATCAAAAATTCTATAACGTTGATTTAAGTGAAGAGATCACATTAAAAGCCTGGGAACGCTTTTTTAATGCAGATGAACCGATGTACTGTGCTGTTGCATTGGAAGGGGATAACGTGGTTGGTTTTGTGAATTACTTATATCATCGTTCAACATGGGCAGAAAATAATTTCTGTTATTTAGAAGACCTCTATGTCACGCCAGAAATTAGAGGAAGGCATGTGGGAAAACAGCTGATTGAATTTGTTCATAATCAGGCCAAACAAAATCAATGTGGACGTTTATATTGGCATACACAAGAAACCAATTTACGAGGACAAAAGTTGTATAATTGGGTTGCAGAAAAACCAGGGGTTATTGAGTATAGAATGCCATTATAAAATAGGTTCTCCGTTGTTGGTAAAACAATAGAGAGACCTAATTACAATTTTCATTTAGTGGAATAGTAAATCGTACTTTTAGTTACTCCTATTTTTCAATGGTGCTAAAATTTCATATTTCAACTAACAAATTAAATTTTATAGAAAATTACTGGCCAATAATTAGTATTGGCTATTCTAAATAAAAATACGGCATTGACTATTACAGTTAATGCCGTACATTAATTCTTAATTTAAATTACTTAACCAGTTTACAATCACGACCTTTATCATCTGATACACGGTTATTGACTGCATCATCTTCAGAAATAGTTGCCAGATTTAACCCGCCTTTATGACTCCATAGCTGGAAGTTCTCACCCACATAACGAGCTCCGCTTGCGGCTTCCTTACTTTTCATAACAATTAATTCGTCGCTATAAAGCATCACTGCTGTATCTTGATTAGGAAAAGAAACCTTAATTTTTTGTCCATCACAATTGTAGGTGTCTGTTTTAGCTGCGAATGCAGATGAAGAGGCTGCTAGAATAGATAAAGCAGTGATAGATGAAATTAAAAGTGTTTTTTTCATTAAATTTCCTTAATACCTATAAAGTATTGAAACAGCTTTTATAAAAATAAACTTATATACTGTTAGTAATATGAAATCACTTTAAAATATATAATGCATAAGTAATTAATCATAAATTAATGGTGATGGACTATAAGTTTTTTCTTAAAATAATTTTTATACTTATAAAATTAATTACGTAAATTTAACTAAATATTAATTAATAAAAATTGCGAAAGATAATCTATTAAATAATCAGACGATAAAAGCAATTTCTTGTGAGAAGACAATGAATAACATACACTGATCCAGCAAAATTACGTCATTTGATAAGGAGTTGGGTGTGTCTTTGGAACAATACCGAAAATATGAAAATCTCTCGATTGAAGAGACCATAGAAAAACTTTCATTACTCTATTCAAATGCGATCGAAGCATTAAGAAATGCAATCGCGACCTACATCGAAAAAGGAACCATTCCAGATGTAAAAGCGAGAGAAAATGGTTTATTCGCCTACCCAGAATTGTGTGTTACTTGGATTGGTAAAGTCGACCATTGTGAAAAAACTCGCGCATATGCACGCTTTGTCAAGCAGGGTGATTATAGTATTACAATTACCCAACCTGATTTATTTAGAGCTTATCTCGTTGAGCAATTGACAATTTTTCAGCAAGATTATGATGTTTCCTTTGCAGTTCGTCCTTCTAAAACTGAAATACCTTATCCATTTGTGATTGATGGGTCTGACTTAATACTCGATAGAAGCATGAGCAGTAGCTTAGCCGCTCATTTCCCAATTACTGATTTATCGCATATTAGTGATGATATTACCGATGGCTTATATCATGTCACGGATGATATGCCACTTTCCCATTTTGATGCTCTACGGGTTGATTTTTCCCTTGCTCGACTAAAGCATTATACAGGAACACCACCAGAACACGTTCAGCCATATATTTTATTTACTAACTATAACCGGTATGTCGACGAGTTTGTTAACTGGGCATGTGAGCAAATTTGTGATCCGGAGAGTCGCTATATTGCCTTATCCTGTGTAGGTCATAATTATCTAACAGCTGAAAATGCAGACCCACAAATAGCCACCTCAGATTTAACGTGGAAAAAATTTCAAATGCCTGCATATCATCTGATTGCTCGAGATGGGGCTGGTGTTACTCTTGTTAATATTGGTGTTGGTCCATCGAATGCAAAAAATATCTGTGATCATTTAGCCGTATTACGCCCTCATGCATGGTTAATGATAGGTCACTGTGGTGGATTAAGAGAAAGCCAAAAAATTGGTGACTATGTCTTAGCTCATGCATATCTACGGGATGACCATATTCTAGATGACGTATTACCACCAGATATTCCGATTCCTAGTATTGCTGAAGTTCAACGGGCGTTATATGACGCAACTAAACAAGTAAGCAATATGCCCGGAGAGTTAGTTAAGCAGCGCTTACGTACCGGAACTGTGGTAACTACAGATGATAGAAACTGGGAGTTACGTTTCTTTGCGACAGCTCGACGTTTTAGTTTAAGCCGTGCTGTCGCTGTCGATATGGAGAGCGCCACTATTGCCGCTCAAGGATACCGTTTTCGCGTACCATATGGGACGTTGTTATGTGTTTCTGATAAACCAATTCATGGTGAAATTAAGTTACCGGGGCAGGCGAATAGCTTCTATGAGGGAGCTATATCAGAACATCTACAAATTGGTATTCGTGCGATCGATCTCTTAAGACAAGAGGGGGATAAGTTACACTCTCGAAAATTAAGAACATTTGATGAACCACCATTTAGGTAATGAAAGTAAGGAGACTCAATTGATCCCGACACTGGAAACTGACAGGTTAATTTTGTCAAAACATGAAGTGAGTGATTTTACTGCTTTGACACAGTTATGGGCCAACACATCGATGGTACAACATATTGGTGGTAAGCCTTCCACGGAGCGAGAATCGTGGATGAGAATGCTCGCCTATGGGGGATTATGGCCGTTACTTGGCTTCGGTTATTGGGCGGTAAGAGATAAAAATACTGGCGTCTATGTGGGGGATCTGGGTTTTGCAGATTTCCACCGAACGGTAGAGCCACCCATCAAAGGGATCCCAGAAGCTGGATGGGTAATCGCGGCGGAATACCAAGGAAAAGGCTACGCAACAGAAGCAATGCAAGCCGCGTTATCTTGGCTAATATCTCAGAAAAAACATCAACAGAGCATCTGTTTCATTGATCCGAAAAATAGTCGTTCATTAAGAGTTGCTGATAAATTAGGTTATATTCAAGATAAAGAAGTCTTTATGAATGGCAGTATTTCGATATTGTTACGTAAAAATCTGAACGAATAATAGCATTATCCCATTATTGATAATAATCAATCCTATTTTTATCAATAGAATAGGATTGATTCTCTATTTACACTGTTAAAATTGATATATTAATTTTAAGGTGTGTATGTCTATTCATTCTCTTGCTTTCGAAAAACCGATTGTTGAACTCAATGAAAAAATTGATGCATTAGTTGCATACAAGCAACAGAGTCATGCTTCTGAAATAAAACTTGAAGAAGAGATCCAACTTCTTGAAGAAAAAAGTGTTTCATTAACAAAAAAAATATTTTCATCATTGAGCGCATGGGAAATTGTGCAATTGGCTAGGCATCCATTACGTCCCTATCTTCTTGATTATATTCCATTAATTTTTACTGAATTTGAGGAGCTGGCTGGAGATCGCGCATTTGCCGATGATAAAGCCCTTGTGGGGGGACTGGCTCGTTTGGATGGACAACCCGTAATGGTTTTAGGGCAGCAAAAAGGGCGAGATACCAAAGAAAAAGTGATGAGAAACTTTGGGATGCCTTCTCCAGAGGGATACCGAAAAGCATTGCGATTAATGAAAATGGCGGAGCGATTTCATTTACCTGTGGTGGTTTTTATTGATTCTGCGGGAGCATATCCGGGAGTTGGCGCCGAGGAACGGGGTCAAGCTGAAGCTATCGCAAGAAATATTATGGAAATGTCCCATTTAAAAACGCCTATTATTTGCGTGATCACAGGGGAAGGTTGTTCAGGCGGCGCATTAGGTATTGGGGTTGGCGATAGAATTAATATGCTGCAATACAGTACCTATGCAGCAATATCACCAGAAGGCTGTGCATCTATTTTATGGAAAGATTCCCAAAAAGCCCAAATAGCGGCTGAAACGATGGGAATGACAGCGACTAGATTAAAAGAGTTGGCAATTATTGATACAATTATTCCAGAACCATTAGGCGGCGCACATCGTAATTATCAATTAGCTGCGCAACATCTGAAACAACAATTACTGGCGGATTTAGCGGAGCTAAGCCAACTCGATATTGATTCATTGCTCACTCAGCGTTACCAAAAAATAATGGCATTTGGTTACTGCTAATGTTATTAGTGCCTTATTAGTCATAACGAATTAGGTAGTCAAATGCGGGTTGATTTGAATTTATTACGCATTTTTGTCGCAGTGGCGTCACAAGGTAGCTTTGCGAATGCAGCAAAGTTACTCTCTATGCCAACATCAAATATTAGTCGCGCCATAAAGCAGTTAGAAGCGCAATTAAATTGTCAACTTATTGAACGAACAACAAGACAAATGCGTTTAACCGAGCAAGGGGCTTTATTGCTGAAAAAAAGCCATAAACTATATAGTGAGTTAGAAGAAACACTGCAACAAATTCGTGATCCGAGAGAGCTCTGTGGAACCTTAAGGCTCACTATTCCCAGTGAGTCTGGAAGCTTGTTATTGGCAGAATTACTGGCCAAATTTGCTATCGAACACCCCAAATTAGCTATCCATTGTGATACCCAATTAGTTCCCTTGGATGTCATCAGTGATGATATCGATTTATTACTGACATTTCATCGTGGGGATCTGGCTGATAGCCGTTACCACTCAAAACTTCTTAAATCATGGGAAAGTGTTATCGTGGCTTCTCCGGAGTTAATTAAAACTACAGGGACCCCTAAAACGATTAGCCAATTATCCGAGATGCCATGTATTTCTAGTTTAAGTGCATTGCATGGGCAGCCGTGGATATTTTTAGAAACAAATGGGCAACAGAAAAAAGTTATTGTGACGAGCCAATATAGAGTAAATAGTGGAATGCTTGCGAGTGTAGGGGCAATTAACGGCTTAGGATACGCAATATTATCGAAAGAGGCTTGTCAGGATAATCTTCAGCAAGGGAAATTAGTCGAAATCCATTTTGAAAATATTCAACCAGCTCCCATTGAGTTGCGAGCAGTCTATGCCACTCGCCGTTCACTATCACCGATAGTCGATAAATTTCTTAGTTATTTAACGCAAAATTTATAGGGAAAATGGATTGTTTTCCCCTTTATACGGATAGTGCTTAAGCGCCACGTAAGCGGATAGTGAGTCCTTTAAGCAGGTAGCGTAGCAATTGATCCCCGCATTCACGGTAATTTTTATGACCTGGTTTACGGAAAATAGCATTTAGCTCTGGCTTGGATACACGAAAATCAACTAACTGATAAAGTTCAGTCATATCAACATCTTTAAGCTCGAAGGCTACCCGTAATTTTTTCATAATAATGTTATTACTCAAACGAGTCTCTACTTCAGGCATCGGACGCTCTTCATCTTTGCCTCGGCGAAAATAAATCAATCCATTAAGAAAATGTCCAAGTACATTGTCATTACATTCGACATAATCAGGATCTGTGTCTTTTTTAAGCCAAAGAACCATTTCTTCTTTAGTGACCGTTAAGTCTGCAAGTTTTACGATATCAACCATCTGAGCATCGCTCAAATCCAACATATAGCGAACACTTCGTAAAACATAGTTATTCAACATGGGGTAAATTTTCCAATAAATGGTACAAAAAATAAGCTTAAAATAGCAAATGAGGGGGCATTATAAAGCAAAGGTAGCCACCGATGCTTTATAATTTACGCAATATAAGAAAACAATTATGCCATAAAGTAAATCAGCCCATAGAAAAAGACTAATGTTAATCCTACTGTTAGCAGCATATTTTTAAGTATGGATGCTACAACCACACAAAATAGCGCTCCCCATAAATAAGGGTTATCCGGGAAACTACGAATTTCATGATTTTCTAGCAAAATAACGGGAGCACAAATGGCAGTCAGTAAACAGGGAGCTGAATAACTTAGGGCCTGTCGAACGATTAAAGGTAACCGTATAGGTAATTGAGGAATAAGGAAAACATAGCGCAAAGAAAAAACGACCGCGGTTAAGCTAATTATCAAAATCCAGATCATTTTTCTTCTCCGAATAAACGTGCAACCCCAACAGAAACAAACATTCCACCCACACCGGCAATGACAATCGCACTGCTAATTGAATACATTGAGAGGGTGATGGCAGTAACCAGTGAAAATAATACTCCACAAGCCGTACTGATCTTTTTGGTTAATGGCACCACGATAGCTAATAAAGTTGCTACAACAGAAAAATCGAGATGCAACTTACTCAGATCTCCCACGAGATTGGCCATGACAATGCCGCATAAGCTAGTAACCAACCAAACAAGATAAAAGCTAAAGCCAGCACCAAATAAGTAGGGGAAACTTAATGCTTGTCGTTTGGCTGCACTGATGGCAAATAACTCGTCGGTTAATAAGAATCCAATACTTAATCTCTGTGGCGCAGTGAAATTTTTCACGTGTGGGCGCAGTGTTAATCCGTATAGCAGATGTTGAGAGGTAATAAAAAATACAGAAATGATGATAGTGATATAGCCCGCCCCTGAGTTTAGCAATCCCAAAGTGACTAATTGCGCTGCCCCAGCAAAAACCATTGCAGACATTGCAATACTTTGCCAAAACGTTAATCCCGTTTCTACTGCCATTGAGCCTGCTAAAACTCCCCAAGGGATAACGGCAAGGTTTAACGGTAAAGTGTGGACTGCACCATCCATTAGGGCTTGTTGCCAAGGTTTTTGTTGCTGAACTGACATTATTAATACCTATTTATTAATGAAGCTGAATTTATTTTATGGAAGAGAGCAAACAACACATCTACAGCTATTTGCTTAAAATCATTTTTGGATAATAAACGGTAGCTACTCATGTTATATCTTGAAATCTAAAACAATTCACTATCCTCATTCATGGTAATTAACCGGAATTAGATATCGAGTTTTATTTTTTATTCAGAATAAAATATTGCTTTAATTTTGTTTTTGGCTTGCTTCTGATTGCTATCATAAATTTGGTTTTTTGTTTCATATTATAACTGTAATTCAATTGGTTTAATCTGGGTTTTTCGAATAAATTAAAATTTAAATTTGTTACATCACTAATAATATAGTGATATCTTTTATTGAAAATGAAAGGTGTGTATCATAGTCTCTATTCAGTATGAATGTGAATTTATTGTTATAACTTTTATTGAGTTAGCGGGTTTCCTATGCTTGAAAATCTAGGTATTACAAACTTATGGACTTATCTTATCGGTGTGATTTTTATTACTCTGGTACCAGGCCCTAATTCTCTATTTGTTTTAACAAGCAGTGCAAAATATGGTGTAAAAAATGGATATAAAGCAGCATTAGGTGTATTTACAGGTGATGCATTGCTCATTTTTTTATCATTTTTAGGTGTGGCGTCTTTAGTCAAAACCTCACCAATATTTTTTAGTGTTATTAAATATGCTGGTGCCGCCTACTTATTTTATTTAGGTATTAAAACGCTATATTCGGTATTACATAAAAAAGAGTCAGCAACAGATGTTGATAGCATCATTTTAGAAACTAAAGGAACCTATAAAAAGGCGGTCGTCCTAAGTCTGTTAAATCCTAAAATGATTATTTTTTATGTCTCATTCTTTATCCAATTTATTGATCCTGCATATCCAAACGCAGGCGTACCATTCTTTGTATTGGGCGTGATCTTGGAAGCATGCAGTATGTTTTATTTATCTATGCTGATATTTGGTGCAGTCGCAGTGACCAATATGGTTAAGCATAATAAAAAATTATCCAAGTTTTCAAATAGCTGTATTGGCGCTGTATTCTTAATGTTTGGTGCAAAATTAGCATTGACCGCCTAATTAGCATCCTCATACTTCTAACTCCCCGAAATTTGGTGTAGTTCTCATTTTTGGGGAGCCTTGTTTTACTATTCCTACCTGTGTTTTATGTCTCTATCTTCTTGAGTAACTGATGTGAATCTTGCAAGTAAGGGTAAGATTTTCTTTTTTAAATCATCCATAAAGCTATAAATTACAGGCACAAATAGCAAACTGAGCAACGTAGAGCTTATTAACCCACCAATAACCGCGACCGCCATAGGTGCTCTAAAACCTGAATCTGCACCGCTAGTCAGCACTAATGGTATCATGCCAGCAATCATAGCTAATGTTGTCATAATGATAGGGCGAATACGTTCTTGGCCGGCTTCAATAATTGCAGCGTCACGGGGTAATCCGGCGCGCTCTTTCTCTAAAATAAACTCAACTAATAAAATCGAGTTTTTAGTGACTATCCCCATTAGCATCAGTATTCCGATAATGACGGGTAAGTCGATCATGGCGTCATAAAGTACTAAGGCAATAATAGCGCCGCCAATTGAGAACGGAAGGGCTGCTAAGATGGTAATTGGTTGGATAAAATCCTTAAAAAGGATAACAAGAATCGCAAAAACCAATAATATGCTAAATATCATCGTTGAACTAAACCGCTCAAACATATCAAGCATATATTCCATGTCGCCATATTCCAGTGGTTCAACACTTATAGGTAAGGATTGATACTCTGGCAAAGCCATCACATTTTCTATTGCTTCACCTAAAGTCAGGCCTTCTAAGTTACCTTCGATAGACATTTTTCTGGAACGATTGATCCGGTCTATTTGGGATGGACCATCGCTGAAATCGATGCTAGCTACCGATTTAATAGGAACTGTTTGTTGTTCATTATTGCGGACATATAAATTATTTAAAACATCCACATCGTCTTTTTGGTAGTCAGGTAAAGTGACCTGTAAAGCTAATTGCCGCTCTGGTAAATTGAATTTTGCACTACGTGAGTTGGATTCACCAATAGTTGCAACCCGCAGAGTATTCGCTATTTCTTCGACATTTACCGCGGTTCTTCCCAAATCCGGTAAGTTAGGCGAGACGATGAGTTCTTTACGCAATAACGGTTTGACGACTCGTGCATTATTAATTCCTTTAACGGTTGCAACCGCATCTCGCAATTTGTGCATAGCAACTTCTAATTCATCAGGATTGGATCCAGTAAACGTGAGTGAAAATTCTTTATTGCCATCACTGTTGCTAAAGGTATATCGAGCATCAGGATTTTGTTGCAACAAATAAGAGATCGAATTTTCAAATTGCTTTTGTGACATTTTTCGCTCATTGGGAGCCGTTAATGTCAGTATCAATTGACCTTTATGCTGAGCAATACCATCAGCATCGTCACTGATCCCTGCAATGGTATATATTGATTTAATTTCCGAGCGATCTTTTAGTTTTAGCGCCATATTCTTAATGGCTTGTTGTGTCTTTTCCACGGGAGTTCCGGGTGGGAATTCCACCTCAATTTGGCTAACACTCATATCACCGTCAGGCATAAAGCCTACGGGTAAATAAGTTATGCTAGACATTGAGCCGATTAAAAAAATTAAGGCTAAAGATAAAGCGAGTTTTCTGTGCCTCAACGTTGCAGATAATAACTGCGTATATTTTTTAATCCATTTAGGAATGGAGTTTTGGTGGTTAATATTTTTTGCTGGTAGTAATACATAGGCAGCCATTAATGGTGTGACTAATCTGGCAACGAGTAATGAGGAAAGCACCGCTGCGGAAACGGTAATACCAAAAGGAACAAAGTATTTACCGATAAAACCACCAATAAAGCTGACAGGTAAAAAGACGGCAACAATGGTAAGGGTAATGGCCACTATAGCAAACCCAATAGCATCCGAGGCTTTTAATGCGGCTAAATATGGGCGTTCACCACGCTCGATATATTTTTGAATATTTTCAATTTCAACGATGGCATCATCGACTAAAATGCCAATCACTAAGGTGAGGGCGAGTAGAGTTATACTATTTAGTGTGTAATCGAAAATAGTCAATATAAAGAATGTTGGAAGAATAGAAAGCGGCAATGCGACTGCTGCAATAAGAGTTGCACGCCAACTTTTTAAGAAAAAGAAGACAATTATGATGGTAAGAAATGCACCTTCTAATAAGGTCTGAATGGTTAAATGGTAGCTAGATTCGGTATATTTCACTGTCGATGATACTAACTGAATCGACATTTCAGGGTGTTTAAGCCTGAGTTGTTCAAGTGCCTGTTCAACACCTTTAGCAACCTCAGTATCACTAGAGTTTTTCGCACGAAAAACAGCAAAACCCACGACATCTTCATTATTTAACTGTGAAATTGTCTTGGCTGTTTTTTGCCCTTGGTAAATGGTCGCAATATCATCAAGTTTTATCCAACGTTGGTCACCAATCGGAAGCTGAATATTTTTAATATCGTCAACGCTCTTTTTTTCACCTAAAATCCGAATCGTATGTTGCAGTGAATTGTATTTTGAAGAACCTCAAGCCGAATTTTGATGAACACTTCTTAGTAATTCATTGATACCAACAATTGACAGTTGTAATGATGCGAGTTTATTTGCATCTGGTTCTACGCGGATCACGCTATCCGCACCGCCTAGACGACTCACTTTCTGTACGCCGGGTATCATTATTAACTGTTTACTAATCGTGTCATCAACAAACCATGAAAGGTCGGCAATAGATTGAGTATCAGAAGAAATCGCGTAACGTAATATTGCACCACCTTCAATATCAATTCGATTGATTAACGGTTCATCAATGGTTTGGGGTAAGTCACTCCTGATTTGAGCTATTTGTTCTCGGATATCATTGATCGCAATGTAAGCGTCAATATTTAAATCAAACTCGATTGCAGTGGTTGAAATACCCTCGGTTATTGTCGATGAAATATGACGAATTCCAGGAATGCCCGAAACAGCACGTTCTACGGGTTTAGTAATTGCATTTTCCATTTCTGTCGGTGATGAACCGTCTTGAGTGATGGTGACGGTGACAATTGGAAAGTTAATCACTGGGTTAGCAGTAACAGGTAATTGGTTAAATGAAAATATTCCAGCGATGGTGAGTGCGAGAAAAATCACGATAGTTGGAATCGGGCGAGTAATTGCCCATGACGATAATTGCAGTTTCATTCACTATCCTTGACTGGCGTCACTGCATCATTTTCAGTTAAAAATGCTTGTGCATTAGTGACTACATCAATATCGAGGGATATCGGCGATAATATTTCAACTAAACCGCTGTGAGGTTTTCCGATAGTGACTGTTTGTTGTTTTACTGTATTATTTTCAACGATAAAAATAATACGTATGCCATTATTGAGTGTTCGAATGGCACTGTATGGCAAGGTTATTTGTGGCTTCGCTGCATACGAAATCATCGCTATGCCCGATTCACCTACCTGAATTGGGGATTGATTTCCCTCTAAACTGATACGTATTTTCCCTTGCTGAGAGAGTGAGTCCACTTTAGGGGATAGATAACGTAGAGTTCCAGATAATTGCTGATTGTCTTCGGTTTTCAAGGCGATTGAATCTATACGTGATAAATTCTTTAGCTCCGAAGCATGAGCTAACCCTTCAAACTCAATTTGATTATTTTCGATAATTTTAAACAGTAATTGATTATCAGAAAGCATTCCTCGCATGGCTAAGCGCTCACTGATTACACCCGAAACAGGCGCAATAATTCGTGATTTATCCTGTTGGCTCTGTTCTTTGGTTAATTGTGCTTGTAATTGTCGTAACTCTGCGCGGCTGGCTTCTAATAATGCGTTTGCAGCGATAGAATCCGACTTGGTTTTTTCAAACTCACTGGCAGAAATTACGCCTGATTTTGCTAACGGAATGAGTCGGTTCAATTCTTTTTGCGCTTGAACAGATAAGGCTTTTTGCTGTTTGATATAAGCCGTTGCTTTCTCTGTTTCAGCTTGTAATTGTTTAACTGACGCGGTTTGAACAGGAGATTCTAATGTCGCTAATAGTTGGTTTTTTTCTACCCATTGACCTTCTTCAACAAAAACGTCAGTCACCATTTGCTGCTGTAATGGTGACCCGATTGAAATTTCATTTTGAGCAATAAACTTTCCCGGCAAGGTGAGAGTTTGAATATATTGTGTTTTCTGTGGCTGAGAGACATTGAGGCGCATATTTTCTGAAAATGAAGAGAATGATATAAAATATAAACATATCAAGGTAATACATAGACGGCTCATAAATAAATTTATTCCTAAAGTAGCGTTAGGAACACGTTAGTTAAAGACGCCAAGTATTACCATTAACGAAAGTTAAACCTTAATTTTTCGTTAAGCTTAGCCTGTTGTTTTATAAAAAAATAACAGCACTAGTGATAAGTAAAAATACATTTTCAAATCAGTTAATATTAAAAAATAACAAAGAGAGACCTAAAATAATGAGTAGCCCCCCAATTACCCGATCCATAGCGAGTTGATATTTTAAGATCTTATTACGGATTAATGGCGTGGCAAAAAAGAGGGCAATCAAACTAAACCAGATCCAATGAGCAAAAGAAATAAATAATCCATAACCAAAATTTAGCCATTGTGAATTATTGGCTTGAATAACTTGAGTATAAACAGATACCACAAAAAACATGGTCTTAGGGTTTAAGGCATTGGTTAAAAAACCGGTTTTAAATGCGCTTAATATTGATGGTTCAATAAAGTCACCAATTTTATCGTCAGTACTGATTAGCGTTTTGTTTGTTAATGATTTATAGCCAATATAAACCAAATAGCCAACCCCCAGGAGCTTTACGACAAGAAATAGCATGGGGGAGCTCATAATAATCAACGTGACCCCAAAAATGGTATATAGCACGTGAACTTGTACTCCTATAGCTATACCTAGAGCACAAAATAATCCAATTTTACGACCGTAAGAGTAGCTATTTTTAGTTACCATAGCAAAATCAGGTCCAGGACTAATCACAGCGAGGATCGTGATAGTTGCGACAGCAAGAATTTCATTCATAGTTAATATCCTAAAGACAATGAAAACTGACTTAAATATTGATGAAAGATAAGTCAATCAATCTAATTTGAGAGTTTTATTATCAATAGATTGCAGATATTGAAAAAGCGATTTATCCTCATGTAAATCTGTCAGATTTCGTTACCTATTTATGAAACTACCTCCATTAGCATCATTACGTTTTTTTGACGTGGCCGCACGTTACGAAAGCTTTGTGAAAGCGGCACAAGAATTGCACGTTACACACAGCGCAATTAGCCGTCAGATCCGATTACTTGAGGAACACCTCGGTATTCATTTGTTTGAGCGACGAAATCGCGCTATTTTCTTGACGTTAGAAGGAAAATTGTTATTTCAAACAACAACTAGTATGTTTCAACAACTTGCAGAAACAGTAAAGCAACTAGAGCAGCCACCGGACATACAAGTCGTGAATTTATCTTGTGAGCCCACCATAGCGATGAAATGGCTGATCCCGAGATTGACCGATTTTTATCGGCAATATCCAGATATTACCGTCCATTTAATTGCGGCTGGCGGACCTATCGATTTTGCTAAAACGGGGGTTGATTTGGCTCTACGGCGCAATGATTTCAAATGGAATGATAATATTCATTCAACACGAATTTGCGCAGAAAGAATGGGGGTCGTCAAACGTGTCGATGATACGCCATATCAGCGAATGAATTTACTGACTCCGTCATCTCGGCCAACAGTATGGGAAACATGGCAGTCTCGAACTGGCGTGAATCTGCAAGGCAATAAACGGATTAATTTTGAGCACTTTTATTTGTGCCTACAGGCCGCGTTGGCAGGGCAAGGAATCGTAATGGCTTCATTTTTGATGGTTGCTGATGAGATTAAATCAGGACAGCTAATGGCTCCGGAAGGTTTCATAGAAGATGGTTCTGCCTACTATATTCTTGCGCCTAAAATGTTAAATACACACAGTGCGGGGGGGATTTTCATGGAATGGCTAATCGAGAATGTGAATCAAAGCCTACAGCTGACTCAGTAGAAGACCGAGAATTTATACCAGAATGCAAATTTGGTTATTAAATCATCGAACCTCCATAAGAAACAAAGTTTTTATGACATAACTATTTCTCTGCGTGCTATATTTCCTTGATATATTTTGATGTTTTCAAGTTGGAGTAAATAATGAGCAAAATCCGGGTTGGTGTCATTTTTGGTGGAAAATCGACTGAACATGAGGTTTCTCTTCAGTCAGCTAAAAATATTATTAATGGTTTAGATCGTAATAAATTTGATGTGTGCTTGATTGGCATTAATAAAGAGGGGCAATGGCATGAATATGATGAAGCCAACTTTTTAGTCCACGGTGATGACCCTGCTCATATTGCATTAAACACTCCAAAACGCAGCATTGCTATCGTTCCTGGAAAGCAAAAAGAACAATTTATCTCTCTGGAAGATGCGAAACCACTCCCACAAATTGATGTTATTTTTCCTATTGTTCATGGCAATCTAGGAGAAGATGGTTCACTGCAAGGTCTATTACGTATGGCGAATCTGCCATTTGTAGGTCCAGGTGTTTTAGGCTCTTCTGCCTGCATGGATAAAGACGTTACCAAACGCTTATTACGTGATGCAGGTTTAAATATTGCACCATTTATCACGATATTAAAAAGTGGGCGAGAGCAAATTAGCTATGCTGCAACCGTTGAAAAACTGGGCTTACCATTGTTTATTAAACCTGCCAATCAAGGCTCTTCTGTTGGCATCAGTAAAGTAAACAATGAGAGCGAGTTTTATGCTGCGCTGGATTTTGCATTCCTATTTGACGTTAAAGTATTGATTGAAAGTGCAGTAAAAGGGCGAGAAATTGAGTGTGCAGTTTTAGGTAATGAACAGCCACTCGCTAGCCCATGCGGTGAAATTGTTTTACACGATAGTTTTTATGCTTACCACACTAAGTATATTGATGAGAACGGTGCCTCTGTTGTTGCTCCCGCCGATTTAGACGAAGCTGTTAGTGAAAAAATTCGTCAAATTGCACTAGAAGCCTATCAAGCCTTAAATTGTAGTGGGATGTCCCGTGTTGACGTATTTTTAACTGATACTAATGATGTGGTTATCAATGAAATTAATACATTACCGGGCTTCACGAATATTAGTATGTATCCTAAATTATGGCAGCAAGGCGGAATGACATATCAAGAGCTGATTAGTCGTTTAATTGAGCTGGGAATGGAAAAATTCGAGCAAACGGCGTCGTTAAAAACGGCATGTGATGAAATTTAATCACTAACACTTTGCCGATAGTTTTTAGCTATCGGCAAAGTGTGGTAGTAATCCATTTTTAAATCAATCACTGAGCATTATTTTCACACCAAACATAATTGATATAACGGAATAGTGGTTCGAAACCAAATTTCTTATAAAGATCAAATCCTGCTTCAGAAGCATCCAAGAAACAATGCTCAACTCGCTGTTGCCGGCAAAATGCTAATGCATAATCAATCAGTTGAGAAGCATAGCCTTTTCCCTGAAACCTAGGTTCTGTACCAATATCATCAAATCGAGCAAGTTCGCCTTCAATGGTTATCGTCATTGATGTGGCGGGTTCACCATCAACTAACAGTACAAAGTGAAATTGTGGAGCACCTTGTTGTAGGGCATCTTCATGATAACGAACATATTCTTGGATAACTAAGTCATGTTCTTCTGAGAGATAAAATGCAGAAACTAAAGGTTTAGCCCAGAGGGAAAGATCATGGTTGGCTAAAACAATATCAACTTGATTGTCGGGTAAATTTACGTCTTTTTGCTGGGATAATGAGAGTGCCATTGCAGTTGTGACGCTGTCACGTTTATAATTAAGAGCTTCAATATCTTTGACCACTTTTGGCAACATTTCTTCAGGGATTACCAATGTGTGGTTCTTTTTTTGTGCCACAAACAGATTATAAGCCTGCATAAATGCGTGATGTGTGGAGTCAGGCTGTAAGTAGATAAAGTTAAACGCAGGAGAATTCAGCGGGGTCAAATAACAGATTGTATGTTGTGCAATTTGTATGCTGTGCTCACAAATCGAGGTCCAAAACGTCTTTTCGATCGATTGGTAATGTCGTAAATAGTAGAGCGGAATATTCATGTCTCAGTTACCTGATGTAAAGCGTGTTAATCGATATGGGGTTAATATAGCGTGTTTGATCCCATGTAAGATTGTTATTTAACTTATTGGTACTAAAGCCATTGATGTATATCTACTGATAATATATCAACCCTCAAAATCATCAACACTTTCGATGATTGCTATCTCATCTTCTGGCCTAGGTCGCATTCCTATGTAAAGATTTTCAATTCAATATCTATAAATCATATTAGCAAGGTCAACAGGTCATTTTGTGCGGTATACATGTCCCCTTGCTAAATTGTATTATTTGGTCAGTTTACGCTGAGCGATAATTTTTTCTGTAGCTAGATGATACTATCTAATTAATTTATTTGTTATGGTAGCTTTAATTCAATCATCGTATTGGCATGAATATGCTACTTGATTGGGGTTTAAGTTATCTACAAAAGAAATCATGGATACTGTTGAATAATACGCTGTATTTTCAGGTTAAATATCAAGCTTATTGAGATGCAATAATGAAAAAAATTATTTTTATAGCCATGTGTGTATTTAGCTATCCCGTGACTACATTATCTGAAACTACCAATTATGAAAAACAAGTGCTGAAGAGTGGCGAAAAAGAGATCCATTATTACTTGTTGAAAAACACATCAAAAAAAACTGAAAATTTGTTAGTTTTAATTCAAGGGTCAGATTGTAAAAGTATCTTAAATAATCAAAATATAATGGCTAACTTTAGCCAGATATTACCCAATAGTGATATTTTACTAGTAGAAAAAACAGGGTTAACCCCTCAAACTGGTAAGGAAAATGAAAGTGCGTTAACTGAAGATTGTCCAATAGTCTATATGCAAAATGATTCTTACTATGAAAGGGTTGATAACTACATAACAGTCTTAAATGAAATAAAAAAAGACTATAAAAACATTGTGTTACTGGGTGGTAGTGAAGGTGCAATAGTGACAAATATTATTGCATCAAAAATTGATTTTATTGATGCATCAATTTCACTCAATGGTGGTGGGCAATATTTTATTGATGACGTTATTTATAGTATAAAAAACAGTGTTCCATCAGAGGAAGTTGAAGCATCAACTGAAGGATTTAAACAGTTCGCGAATGCTGTATTACAGAATCAATTAGAGGATGACCAATTTCCTAGCAACCATGGAAAAAATTGGTGGTATGAAGCTCTGACAATTGACAATAAAAAGTTGCTTGAATCAGTGAACAAACCGCATTTAGTGATCCAGACATTAGTAGATATTAATGTTGATGTTGAAAGTTCAGAGAAAATGATGAATGACATTGCTAATCCGAATATAACGTATAAAACCTATCCAACATTAGATCATTATTTTAAAGACAGCTCTGGGAATAATCATACTTCAGTTATAGTCAATGATATTCAACATTGGTATACAACGATTAAAGTGAAATAAATAAAATAAAAATATGCCCAACTGAAATCGGTTGGGCAACATTTTATTCGGATATATAGCTGTAATAATTAAAGATAGGCTTAAATCCTAATTTACTATACACAGAGAGCCCATCGCTAGATGCTTCTAAATAACACCGTTTTATATCGTGTTGATGGCATATGTGAAGGGCGTGTTTGATTAACATAGTTGCAAGGCCTTTGCGTTGATATTCAATATCAGTACCAATATCATCTAAACGAGCCAGATCCTTATAAATCGTAAGCGTTAAACTGGTGACAGGGCGCTGATGATGGAATAAGACAAAGTGCAGCATATTGATATTTTTATCCAGCGCACGCTGATGATAGCGAATATATTGATCAATAACAGACTCTTCATCTTTGACCTCAACATCAGAGTCTACTGGAAATGCAGTAACTAATGGTTCAGCCCAACATGATAAATTTTGGTTACATTGTTCAATGTGATAAAAATCAGGTAAACAGCATGGCGCCTGCTTAATTAAATCCTGTTGTTCTAATACCATCGCTGTTGATTCACCATCATTAACAAGTTGATACTCTTGAATCAACGCTGAAAATTTAGCTAATTCCGCAGAATGGACAACTAAAACGTAGGGCTTTGATTGCTGCTTAAATAAGTCATTCGCCACTTCAAAACTGGCTGTCGTCGCCCCTGAGTGTAAATAAATATAGTTGAATATGGGCATATTTAGCTCAGAGAAGTAGGCGACAGTTGTCGGTGTAATATCATAGGTTGATAAACAAATAGCAGACCAAAAATGATGCTCAAGTGTATAAAAATTTTTTTCGTTATACGTTATTGCAGTGTGATCTGAAAAATTCATGGTAAACCTTATAATATTGATAATCGAAAGATTGCTGTTGATATACTACATGGGATAGCATTTATTGAATTAAGAGAAGATTAAGGAAAAACGGTGAAAAATATCCCAGACACAATTACTTTTTTTGAACGTTTATTGCCATTAGTAGTTTCTGGCGAGAAAGTGATTACTATTCGTGACCAAAGTGAAAGCCATTATGTTCCTGGCTCTATTGTTAAAGTTTATGCGCTAGAAACGGGAAAATACTATACCGATATTGAAATACTCTCGGTTGAACCGCTCAACTATGACGATATTTCTGACTATCATGCCACACAAGAAGCGATGGCATTAGATACATTGAAAAATTTAATCCGCGAGATTTATCCAACAGAAGATTGCTTGTATGTCATTCATTATCGCCTAACAAATTCAGTCCGGTAATCGAACACTTATTTTTTCTACCAGTTTGATGAATGCCTTTGCCGCTGGAGAGGCTTCATTCTGGTTATTCATCGCCAATGCGACATTTCTTTCAACTTTCGGAAATAGAGGCTTGATGACTAAATTCGTTGTCTCTTCGGGTATGGCGAGTTGAGCAACAATAGAGACCGCTTCTCCACGGGCGACTAAGGCAAAAGTACTCAGTAACTGGCGTGTTCTAAAATGGATTTGGGGCGTCAGTTTTTGTGCAGAAAATAAATCCATGACTGTTTTCCCTGATCCTGCTTGGGTCAGATTAAATGGATAATCGCATAATTGCTTCAATGTTACGCTATCATATTCTGCAAGAGGGTGCCCTAATGGTAATATCGCAACAAATTGATCTTGCCTTATTTTAAACGTTTCAAATCGCTCATCGGGCAATACAACAAATCCAATATCAACACGTTTTTCTTGCAGCCAGCGAGCCACACTTTCATCATCACCTTCATCGACAATAATATTAATAAAAGGATATTGTTGGCGAAAAGCATTAAGCAGTGGAGGGAGAATTGTCATAGAAGATCCTGGGCCAAATGAACCTATCCGCAAAATACCTTTTTTTAAACCATTAGCTGCAAGTGATTCCTGTTTCATTGCTTCTTGAATGCTCAGCATATGATGAGCGCGAATCAGTAATGAATGCCCAATTTCAGTCAGTGATATTTGATTTTGTTCACGAGTAAATAAACTGATATTTAAATCTTTTTCGAGAGATTTAATCGCATGGGAAACGGCAGATTGGGAAATATTTAAGCGCATTGCGGCCAATGTAAAGCTTTTCAATTCAGCAACAATAGTAAATATCTCAAGTTGTCCAAGTGTCATGAGTAAATGCTCATTTGATTATGATAGTAGATAACAAATAACTTATCTGTCTTATTGCATTGGGTCAATAAAATGCAAACTTTCTTATTCTAAGAGGCAGAAATGGAAAAAGGTAAAATAGTCACTCAGAAAGTACCCATTAATCTGATGATGTTACAGATGGTTTTTGTCTCCATAATTTGGGGCGGAACCTTTATTGCTGGCAGGGTATTACAAACGGATATTTCCCCATTATTATCGGCCACAATACGCTTTATATTTGCTAGCATAGCGCTGATTTCACTACTTAGCTTAACCAAGATTGGTTGGAAAAAAATCACATTATCCCAGTTAGGGCAAATCATGTTACTCGGTACGAGCGGGATATTTGTTTACCAAATTTTATTTTTCTACGGGTTACAGGTTATTCCTGCATCGAGAGCAGCACTATTAGTTGCCATTAATCCAGCGATGATTGCCTTAATTTCTTTTTTACTTTGGAAAGAAAAAGTAACGCAGATTAAAGGGGTCGGTATCTTACTTTGTGTTACGGGGGCGGTAATACTATTGTCCGATCAAAGCTCAGATACCCGTGGTTTTCTGACGAACAAAGGTGACTTAGCGATATTGGGTTGCGTAGTGAGTTGGGGGATCTATACGGTTGCTGGCAAGCATGTTATTCGTGAAGTTGGTGCACTGCATACGGTTACTTACGCTGTTTTATTTGGGACATTGTTACTTATTTTAGTCTCGGGAATGACAGGTGTATTAACAATAGAAGGGATTACACATTTATCCTCCAATGATTTTATTAGCTTGGTTTATTTGGGCATCTTAGGATCTGCATTGGCATATGTTTGGTACTACCAAGGTGTCGATAAGTTAGGTGCAGCCAGTGCTGGCTCATTTATTGCACTTAATCCGTTAACGGCAGTCATCATCGGTACACTCTTTTTAAATGAGAAAATCACGTCAATGGTTTTATTGGGGGGCTGTGTAATTGTACTTGGCTTAGTGATTACGAATCGGAAAAGTACAGATAAATAAAGCGCTCTATGGGGGAATTAATCTCCCATAGAGCCCTAAAATTAGTTTATCGTTTTGTTGATTTCAGCATAGGCAAATAGTGCTTGTGCGCCACCAGTATGGACAAACAATACGGGTGTTTTTTCTGATGAGTTATCGAGATAATCGATTAAACCAGCCATCGCTTTACCCGTATAAACGGGGTCCAGTAGGATGCCTTCTTTTTGCGCTAGCAATTTAATGGCATCTAAACCACCACGGTTTGGCATACCATACATAGGCGCAAAGAAGTTATCCCATAAGGTAATTTTTGGTGTTTTTTCAATCTGTAGTAACTTAGCTAAATCATGTTGCAGTTTTTCAACTTTTGGCGCTTGATCTTGCTGCTTACGAGAAACTGTCACACCGATAAGTTGTGAGTTAGGGAGTAACTCTTGCAGTCCGATAGCGAGCCCGGCATGGGTTCCTGCGCTACCCGATGCGACAATAATCTTATCAAATTCAATATCAGTGGGCTTTTGCTGTGCAATTTCAATGGCACATTGAACGTAGCCTAATGCACCAATATCATTCGAACCGCCCACGGGCACAATATAGGCATCGTTAAGATTTAATGATTCAATTAAATCTGCCATTTGAGCTTGAGGGTCGGTTAATTCATCGCACATTACGCACTGAGTATCAAATAAATCGGTGAGTAATTTATTTCCATTGCTTAGAAAATTATGATCTTCGCTTTGAATTGGATTCTCTAATAACGCAACACATTTTAATCCATACATTGCGGCGACAGCTGCAGTTTGTCTCACATGGTTAGATTGAATGGCACCTGCGGTGACGATAACTTTTGCATTTTTTTCGAGTGCATCAGCCATTAAAAATTCGAGTTTACGTAACTTATTGCCACCCATAGCAAGAGGGGTCATATCATCGCGTTTAATATAAATTTCGCGCCCATACAAACGAGATAAATTATCTAGTCGATTCAGTGGGGTCGATGCTTTAAGCAAGTCAACTTTAGCGAATTGAGTTAATTTTTGTTGAAGTGACATCTAAATTCCCCTGTATTAATTGGTAAAACCTAAATAGAGATAAATCGCAAGAACCACGCTTGCGGTAACTATTGCATATGGCATTTGAGTACGAATATGTTCAATATGGTCACAATCTGTCGCCATTGATGCCACGATCGCATCGGCTGAAATGGGTGAAGTCATATCGCCAAAAATAGAACCAGAGATAGCGGCGCCAATCATATATTCTATTGGCATACCCACAGATAATCCCAATTGCACACCGATGGGGATCATTATCGCAAACGTTCCCCAAGAGGTCCCTGTTGCGAGGGACATGATGGCGCTGATAATGAAAATGAAGCCAATAGAAAAACCAGGTGCCATTATTCCATGGGTCACTTCGGCAATATAAGCGCCGGTGTTAAGTTCCGAAGATACATTACCCATTAAGAAGGCTAAGATCATAATCGAACTGATTTTTAGCATACTGGCGTAGCCAATAAATAATTCTTTAAAAAAGTTATCGATATTCAGTAGCCTTCTTCCGATAAACCAGCAGAAAGAAACGGCGGTACCGAACATGACTCCCCAATAGACTGATGTTGATCCGCTACCTTTAGTAAAGTCACCATCTCCAGTGATATAGAGGGCAACAGGCACCATCAATACAGTGGAGAGAATAGGAATAAAAAAGTTCAGAACTGAATAGGCATTTGGGTGCTCGATTATTTCGTCTTCTTCACTTTGTTTTGTTGTGTTAGTCAGCTTTCCTGAAACAAAGTGTTGCTGGTATTTGTCTTCGGCTTTTTTCATCGGTCCCCACGAAATATTGGTGAGAACATAGAATAAAATGGTTGCTAGGGATAACCATGCCATTAAGTTATAACCGATAGACTTAATTAAAATATCGAAAGGTTCACCAGAAATCAGTCCTTGAGAGATTTGCACTCCAATTAATCCCATAATGACCGCTCCCCAACCGTTAATAATGGCGGAAGAGCAGACCGAAACACAGGCAGTTTGAATTAAATAGGACATTTTTTCTGGAGCAACGCCATATTGTCTAGCCAAATTCTTAGTTGATGCACCAGCCACCAGCTGGTTAATTGAGCTTTCAATAAAGATCAATGATGTGATTAGAATTGCCAATAATTGTGTTGCTGTTCGATTTTTAATTAGTCTGGTTTTGTTTGTGAGAAGCTGTACGAGGGCGCGTACACCGCCCGTGACAACAACTAAGCGCATAATCCCACCGATCATGACCATAAAGACGATGGTGCGTGTATTCCCTGCGGAAGCAAATGTATCGATAATTCCGTCAACTGTACCGCGAACACCCAGTAAAATATTGTGATCGTTGATAACAGTGAAGCCAACCAAGATCCCTAACATCAATGAGAGCATCACTTGCCGGGTTAGGATCGCCAAAAGAATGGTGACGATGGGAGTGATGATTGTCCAAATACCGTAGTCCTGCATGTGTTTACCTTGGTTATTTTTATAATATGATGTGTTGTTTATAAGTGTCAGGAAATCATAGCATTGATGGATGCGGGCTGTGGGATCTTTTCATAAAATTGCAGCAGATTGTTACAAATTGATCAGCAAGGCGGGGAAAACTACCAATAAATTATCCTCCAAAAAAACGCCATCTAAAAAACGATAGCGTCTCAGTAATTATTTTTTAATAAAATTAATCCATTCATTGTAACTAATACGGCTAATTTCTTCGGTTTTAGTTTCACCAATCAACTCAATAAATTGAGGTTTTAACGTTGAATGATATTTAAAACCGCATTTTTCTTGTGCAATTTTTGATTGCTGATTGCCTTGAAAATAGCCACACCATAAGTTATCGAGTTTTATATTTTTAAAACCGTGGCGCATAATTTCTTGAATCGCTTCAGGAATTAAACCTTGCCCCCAAAAAGGGACTCCAATCCAATAACTTAATTCAGCATCATTATCACCAATAGGTAAATTACTCTGTTTTCCAATTGATAAGCCAATGAGCCCGATAGCTCTATTATTTTCTTTTAATGCCACGGCGAATACATTGTCGCGCATAAAAATTGTTTTAATAATTTCAGTACTTTCTTCAACACTTTGATGAGGAGGCCATCCCGCAATAGGGCCAATACGTTCATCTTTTGCGTAATGATAGAGATCTTCCGCATCAGTGAGTTGCCAAGGACGCAATATTAATCGTTCTGTATATAACACCATTTTTTACCTTTGTATTTTGTGCATTATAGAATGGTACTTATTTTAGGTATTTATTTATGTTTTATAAGCGCAAAAATCGATCATTTTGGGTACTTTTGACAACTTATGTTAGGATGCGATGGAAAATATCAGGATATGAGTATGCGAAATTTAAAAAACCACCAGTATCATTGGCAAGATATCGTTAGTGCAGGAATAACAAATTTAGACAAAAAGCAGAATACATTATTGTCTACGGATTATGTCACTCTGTGTGTTTGTCGGCAGGGGCGAGGTGTTTTTAATATTAATTTCAAACAATATCTAGTACGTAAAAATGACATTTTAGTATTGTATGACGATACATTTTTAATGTTAAAGAAAAAATCTAAAAATTTTTCAATTGACTACATTATGCTAGATAAAAGATTTGCAGCCGATGTGGCTTTTGTTTTACCGAATCCATTATTTGCATTCTTTAATATTTATCCTGTTTTACCCATGACACAACTACAATCAACGCTGTTTACACATTGGCATCAACTTCTGCTTTATTATCTTCAACAACAAAGTGAGTTTAGCAAACTGCAATTACGTCATCATTTGCAAAATTTTTTCTTAGAAATAGCGAATCAAGTTGAACAGTCAAATATTGATTTGCAGGAAGATCGTAGCCGTAAATCGCAATTATGTTGGCGATTTTGGGATTTGATTACGAAGTATTGTAAAACACATCGAGACGTTAAATTTTACGCTAAACAGCTGTCTATTACGCCATTTTACTTATCTCAGATTACAAAAGATTTCTTTAAAGACCCACCTAAAGCATTAATTGATAGGCAGGTTGTTTTAGAGATCAAAGCATTGCTGGATTTAGGTACCTTATCTATTCAAGGCATCGCCAATGAGCTTAATTTTGAAGATACCTCCTATTTGTGCCGTTATTTCAAACGACAAACTGGGATCACACTCAGTGGGTTTAGAAAACGCCCAACTAAGGATTAGCTGGGTTCGATTTTGGTTGTATGTTTTTTGATAAAATCAATAAAGCAGCTTAGGCGAGGGGAAACTGCCTGATTTCGATAATAAACCGCATTGATTGGCTGTTTCATCGAGATAGTTTTATGTTCAAGAACTTGGACGAGGCGGCCACTGGCAAAGGCATCTAAAGTCACAAAGTCAGCGGAACATAAAATTCCAGTGCCTTGTAATGCTAAGTGGTACAAAACTTCACCGCTAGCGCCCGCAATATTCGGATGAATTTTCAATAAGTTGCCACTAGAATCTTCTATTGGCCAATAATTCAATGATTCCGGTGTTGTAAACCCGAGCAGGCAATGTTTGTTTAGATCCTCGATATTTTGAGGAGTACCATATTTCTCGAGATAAGTAGGGCTTGCTACGAGCCTTTTTTGGCTATAGCCAAGTAACGTAGCGCTTAGGGACGAATCCTTCAATGTTCCGATCCTAAAAGCGACATCGGTCTTTTTTTCTAATAAGTTAGTAATGCCTTCATTATTATTGATCTCTAACTCAACTTGAGGATATCGCTCATAAAATAGAGGAATTAGAGGAGCGATAACATGGGTCAAGAAAGGGGTGGAGGCGTCAATTCGTAATTTACCTGATGGGATAGATTGTCTGGCTGAAAGCAAATCTTCAGCTTCTTGGGCTAAATTGACGATTTCTCGCGCTTTTTGCAAGAATGCAATGCCTTCTTCACTCAATTTAATCGAGCGTGTGGTGCGATAGAGTAATGTGGTTTTAACTTTTTCTTCTAATCGCAATAGTGCTCTACTTACCGTAGATACAGTCATACATTGTTGTTCAGCAGCACGAGTGATTGACCCGCTGTCGACCACACTAATAAAGGTTTGTAACTCATCTAAAGTAATTTTCATTGTTGCAATTCCCGCAAAAGTTATTCCCACCTTAACGGGTTTTTCTATGTCATTCAATATGGAAAAATTGCCGTCGGTCAATTTGGATAGTTTTATTAGGATCTTAAAATGAGAATAAATACTGCGCTTATTGCATTATCAATAGGGGCATTTGCTATTGGTGTCACTGAGTTTTCACCAATGGGAATGATACCGTATATTGCTGAAAATATTCAGGAAGATATTCCTTCTGTCGGTGCCGTGGTTGTGATTTACGCGCTTGGGGTGATGATTGGTGCGCCTATAATGACATTGTTGCTGGTCAGTAAACGCCCAAAAGTAGCTTTAGTGTTTTTAATGTCAATATTTACAGTAGGCAATTTTCTTTCTGGGCTATCGCCTGATTTGGTGACGTTGTCACTTTCTAGGCTAATTACAAGCTTAAATCATGGTGCTTTCTTTGGGCTAGGTGCAATAGTCGCAGCCAATGTAGTTCCCCCGGGAAAACAAGCCAGTGCGATTGCTGCCATGTTTATGGGACTAACCATTGCGGGAATTGGAGGGGTACCTTTAGTGACCAAATTAACTCAGTTAATAGGCTGGCGAGAGGCTTTTTATGCGATTTCAGCATTAGGGCTGGTGACGATTGTGAGTTTAATTTTTGCAATTCCTAGTCATCTTCAAGGCAGTACTGTGAATGTAAAAAATGAACTGCGTATTTTAAAACGTCCATTAGTGATGCTCGGCATGCTGTCTACAGTATTAGGGGCAAGTGCAATGTTTACCTTATATACATTTATTACACCGATGCTGATGCACTTTATTAATGCGTCTGACCAAACAATAACTATTATGTTAGTGGTCATTGGTGTTGGATTTAGTATTGGTAATTATCTTGGCGGATATTTTGCAGATAAATCCTTATACCCTACATTAATGTTATTATTTCTATTGTTGGCGAGCAGTATGGTGCTATTTCCGTTTATTGCGGTTAATACATTAGGCGCAACATTAGGTTTATTATTCTGGAGTATTTGTAGTTTTGCATTAGTACCACCGATTCAAATCTTAGTGATGAATGCGGCTGTTGGGGCGCAAGCACTGGCATCCTCTGTTAATATTGGTGCTTTTAATCTTGGAAATGCCATTGGTGCTGCCGTTGGGGCGGGTATTTTATCCCATGGATATAGTTATACCGTTATTAGCTTCACGGGAACCTTATTAGCATTGATGGGTAGCATGGTTATTTTGCTTATCATTCGTAAGAAAAATCGACCCGACCAGGAACTCAACGTTGTCTGTGTTTGCCATTAAACGTAAAACGTTGGAAGCGTTATAGACCACCATGTAGGTCTTAAAAAGTTCGCATAAAATGATTTTTCAATCTGGAAAAAGAAAGTAGTTACCAGAGAATCCCGCTAAGGAGGGTATCATTAGCGGGATTTCTTTTAGATAGCCAAGGTTTGATTATTTTTTATCCTCATGCCATTCAACATACTCAGCCAAGCCAGTACCGTCACAACCATCAGAATAATAAAGATGGAATAAGCCGGTAGTTCGGTTAGCACGAATCCTGTCATCATTGGGTTAAATGCACCTCCCAATAACCCCAGTGCTTGTGCTGAGAAATAGCTCGATTTCATGCCTTCGGGAGCAATGCTATCAATCAGCATATATTCTCCCGGGGCGTAAATAAGCTCACCGAGGGTGAAAATAAACGAGCCCAGTGCCCATAGATAGAGATTGTTTCCAGCCCCCATAAATACCGCTAAACCAGCAACAAAGAACATACTGCCTATGGTCATTAGTCGCCTTAAATTTTCAGGCGTAATTCGCTTACCAACCGTATATTGCAAAGAAACAACAACAATCGCATTCACCGGTAAAATCACCCCAATAACAGCTTGAGCAAAATCGCTATTCGCAACGGTAATAATATATTGGGAGATCCATGTCATGAATGAACCGAATACCAATGAACCGAGGAATGTGGAGAGAATAAACCACGCTAATGCACGGTCGTGTAGCATCGCTTTTGGGTTCCATACCCGTGGTTGACCATCGACATAACTGGCCGGTCTCGTACTTTGAACGAAGCGTTGAATAAAAAAGATAGGCGCAGCTGCAGAAATGGCCGCGAGCCAAAACGGTAAATTAACGCTGTACATCAGCAACCAAGTGCCGATGGGTGGGCCAACTGTCCATCCAATATTAATAAACGTGTAATTAAGGGAAAATACTTTGGTTTTAAGGGCTAAGGAGAGTGTATCCGCAAAATAGCCTTTTAAGACGGTAGAAAATACAGAATAAGAACAGTTTATTAATGAGAAAAAAACGGTTACCAATAGTGCGCTATTCATCAATGGAATGGCGATAAAACCACAAATAAATGCAATGACCGCAATTAACATGCAGCGTTTTTTATCTATACGGTCTGCGAGTATTCCGAACCCCATACTAAAGAGTACACCAACCGTTAACGCGATTGTCATGGCAATACCCACAATGTCGATTGCCATGTGGTACTGCCTTGTGAGGTAAATCGCCATAAATGGTAAAGTTGCACCGCGCCCAATAGTGAGGAGAAGTGAGGAAACTAACAGCGCTGTATTGGAGATATTAGATTTAGACAACATGACTCACGACCTAGAAGACAATATTTTTGTTATACACATGTTTTATGCAAATCAGTTATATAAAATACATAAAATTAGTACGCTAATAAATGGCTTGTAGGAAGTGAAAACTAAAACAATATTTTGAGTAGGCTATTGTGCCATTGCCAATCAATGATCTGGCTATGAATCGAGCTTTAATCTTTAGCAGAGTTATCTGCTGCTAACATAACTGTCTAAAAAATAAATCAATTATTCTAATTAATTAAAATAGAGCCATCTTAAATTATTAATAGACAAAGAGCGCAATAAATTGCGCTCTTATACTGGGTCAATATCTCAACAAATTATAATGATGCGATAAAGATGCGACGGCTAACTTCCGGTGTAATATCCCCATGCTCACCTAATGTCACCATATTATGGGCCACTAAGCTGTCGACTAATGGTTCAACAACATCTTGGGTTAATTGATAATCTTTGAAACGCGTTTTAACTTGCATTGATTCAAAAAATTGGCGAGTTAACTCAATAGATTTTAACGCTTTTTCTTTCTCGCTACCGTCATGAATACCCCAAACTCGCTCAGCGTATTGCGCCATTTTAGCCTGCTTTTGCGCTAGTTTTTCATGCATCATGGAAGGCAATATGATTGCTAAAGTTTGGGCGTGGTCTAATCCGTATAGCACGGTAATTTCGTGTCCTAACATATGTGTAGCCCAGTCTTGGGGAACACCAACACCGATTAAACCGTTTAATGCTAACGTAGCGGTCCACATTAAATTGGCTCGGACATCATAATCCGTTGGGTTTTCCAGCGCTTTAGGACCAATTTCAATTAAGGTTTTTAGTAAGCCTTCAGCAAACGCATCTTGAACATTGGCATTGACCGGGTAGGTCAAATATTGCTCGATAACATGCACGAATGCATCTACAACCCCATTACTGATTTGACGAGGGGGCAAAGTGTATGTTTTAACAGGGTCTAAAATAGAAAATTGTGGAAATACTTTGTCACTCATAAACGCCAGTTTAGAATGCAGTTCTTCGCGGGTGATCACTGAGCCTTTATTCATTTCAGAACCGGTCGCAGGCAAGGTGAGTACGGTACCAAAAGGAAGGGCAGTTTTAATGGTTGATCCACCGCTGGTCACAACTTCCCATTTATCCCCGGGATAATTCACCGCAGCCGCAATAAACTTGGTCCCATCAATCACTGAACCGCCACCGACAGCAAGCAAAAAATCATAGCCTTCATTTTCAATTAGGGCGACAGCTTTGATTAATGTTTCATAACGTGGATTTGCTTCGATCCCACCAAAATAGCCAACTTGGCGACTTTTTAATGCATCCGTGACTTCATCAAGAGTGCCATTTTTTCGAGCACTTTCGCCACCAAACAGCACTAAAACTTTTGCATTTGTAGGAACTAAGCGATCTAGTTCGCCAATTTTGCCTTCACCAAAAACGATACGGGTTGGATTGTAAAACTCAAAATTATTCATATACAAACCTTTGTTGGGAATTGCAGGAAAAATCATTTGGCATCTGTAGATTTACGCCAGATCAAAAACAGTTACTTGATTATCAAATAATATGAATTGATATAGTATACGCCATAAAATATGCAGATTTTGTCATATTGTTTTATTTATAAATAAATTCGCTACTATATTGATTAGAGTTGAATTAAATAAACTAATATCCGATGTGATTGGGAAAAGAGTTATGCGTCGTTTTATCCATTTAGATCTTCCTCCTGAGCCTGTTATCAATGATAGGTGCGTGAGAAAGCGACTGAAAAATAGCCTCTGTGAAAACTGTGCAACCAGTTGTCCGGTAGACGCTATTTCTTTTGGTTTTATGGATGCGAAAATTGATGACCAACTCTGTTACCAGTGTGGTAACTGTTTGTTTAGTTGCCCAGTCGATGCAATTGAAAATATTCTTCCACATGAACGCACTTACCAAGATAGTGATTTGGTGATTAGCCATGATGAACCGTTAGCCAGTACAGAAGAGCTTATTGTATGGCACCGTCAATATGCTATCCGTGGGATGCAAATCCCTGAACCACTGGTGGATAAATGGTTACCTACGTTGGCAGCCTTAAATCTCAAGTTACAAGCACTACAAGAGCCTATCTGGCGATTAACAATCACTGAACCTGCTCCCGTAGATAGTGGACGCCGTAGAATGTTATTTCGTCAAAAACTGGATCTGCAACCCCTAGATAAAGGAATGGTGAAAACCGGTTTAAACGCGAGGAAACAATTCTATCCTGAAGATAGTTGGTTTCAGATTGAATTAGATGCGGCGAGCTGTATTTTATGTGGCGCTTGCGCCAAAGTGTGCGATGAGCAAGCGATTGAAATTGAAGATCACCAATTCAAAGTGGATGAGAAGCGTTGCACGGGATGTATGAGTTGTCAGGTGGTCTGTTTTCCACAATCTATTCATGTACATCCCCATGTTGCAAAAAATAGCGAACCTACGATTTATCATTATCATGATAGCACTTGCCAGAAATGCCAATTGCCATTCTTTTCATGGGAGCAGGATAAGAAAATCTGTCCTATATGTACCCAACATCAAAAACAAGGATGGTTGTAAAACGCTCCTAGAGGAGCGCTTACAATAATCCGCACTCAGTCAGACTTAGCAACCTTGCATATGCGAAATAATCATGTCGGCAATGATTGGATTTAACTCTGGCGGTGTGTCGTGTCCCATACCATCAATAATCTCTAATTCAGCATTTTGAATATTGTCAAAAATATCCTGACCTGAGGTAACTGGGAATAACGGGTCAACCGCTCCGTGGATCACTAATGTTGATGCGGTCACGTTGGGTAAGTGAGGCCTTAGATCACCAGTCACTACAGTGGCAACCAGCTGGCGTTTAGTTCCTTCAGGAGAATAATTTCGAGCTAAAGCTTGCAAAAGATAATTGCGGCAATGTTCTTCATTAAATGGGACGCAAGTTGAGCCAATTCGACGATAAAATGCGATTTGTCCGGCTAAATAGGCATCTAAATCTTGTTTAGGATCAGCACCAGAACTGGTGAGCATCTGCATAACGTCAGGTTCACTTGGTGGTAAGTTCGGATTACCAGTAGATGACATAATTGGGCACAGAGAGAGTACTCGATGGTTAGCTTTCGCCGCAATGATTTGAGCGATAAACCCTCCCATGGAGCGCCCGACAATATGCGCTTTTTCAATGGATAAATTATCTAATAACGCAATATAGTCATCAGCCATATCAAATAACGTATAGGGAACGTCAATTGGCTCTCCAGCCTGTAATTTCTTCGAGAGTTCAGCAATATCAATCGACGGATAATCAGATAAATGGGGTGATAGACCCGCATCACGGTTATCAGGGCGGAGAATATAGAACCCCGCATCGGCAATTTGTTGGCAAAATTCAGTGGTCCAACTAATGTTATGCCCCCCTAAACCGGGGATCAGTACAACGGCAGGGTTTTCTGGTTTCCCAAAAGAATCATAATACAGAGGTAAAGGCGCAGTATTTGTCATTTTATTTCCATGTTTTGTGACGATAGGCTATTTATGCAGTAAGTCTGTCTAAAAGGCTATGGCTAAAAACAGATAATCAATACCAACAAAAATACCTATCCTCGTTCCTGTTAACTTTTAGTAAACTCGCTATCTTTTTTTGCGTATAAATAGACAGACGCTCGAGAAACGCCAAGATGCTGGGCAATAGTATCCATAGATTTTCTGATATCCAGAAGACCTTCCCGGCGTAGTAATTCAATGAGAGCGACACGCTCATCCGCTTTTAGTGATCGTGGCGTCGCAGCAAGAGAGGCGGCAAACTGATCAATACGGCTGCGAATGGCTTCACTACCAATGGGCTCAAGATGCTCTTTAATTGGGCTGCAACCAACTTCGGTAAATTGAGAAAGCATGCTTTGCATACTGCGAAACTGTGTCATATCTAAATTTAAGCACAGTGCTGCAACGTATTGACCATTTTCATCTTTGATACCGATCGACGTACTTTTTGCCGGACGGCCATCTGGAAATTGGTTTGCATAATTGGCGATAATATTTGGAAAATCAGCGGATGCTATTCTGGCTAATCCTAATTCGGTCGTGGGTTCACCCACTTTGCGCCCAGATAGATTGTTATGAATAGATAAAATAGATCGCTCTGGATTTTTCAAATCATGGACAACCACTTCACAAAACGGGGCAAAAGTTTCACTGAGACCTTTTGCAATGGCTTCGACTTGAGCCAGTAGGCTATTTTCTTTTGGTTTTGCCATGACCATACCCCTTCATCTTTTCGATATCTTGTTCAATGTTAAACTATTTGTAGAAATTCTAATAGAGAAGGGGCATTAATTGCTTAAGCTAACATTAATTCTGCGAAGCGTTTAATATCCACATTTCCGCCGCTAACAATAATACCGATACGTTTACCGCGTAATTCTTCTTTCATCTTTACCGCCGCCGCAAAGGATAAACACCCCGTTGGCTCTACGACCATTTTCATTCTTTCAGCGTAGAATTTCATGCAGTCAACCAATTGTTCATCCGTGGCAGTCAAAATATCATCAACATTTTGTTGGATCAGGGCAAAAGTATAATGCCCAATATGTTGAGTTTGCGCACCATCCGCAATCGTTTTTGGGGTTTCAATATGCACGATTTTGCCACTTCTAAACGATTGTTGGGCATCATTGCCGGCTTCCGGTTCTACGCCATAAACTTTACAATTAGGGGATAATGCTCGCGCTGATAGCGCGCAACCGGACAGTAATCCGCCACCACCAAGGCAAACGAATAAGGCATCCAATTCGCCAACTTCTTCGAATAGCTCTTTGGCTGATGTACCTTGCCCAGCAATAATATGCGGATGATCAAAAGGTGGAATAATTGTAAGCCCCTGTTGGGTTGCCAACTCTTGAGTCAATTGCTCTCTATCTTGGGTATAACGATCAAATCTGACAACACTTGCACCATATCCCTCTGTAGCGGCCACTTTGACTTCAGGGGCATCCAGAGGCATTAATATTGTTGCAGGGATGTTCAAAATTTGTGCCGCCAGAGCGATCCCTTGAGCATGGTTGCCGGAAGAAAACGCAATTACACCGGCTTTTTTCTGCTGTGGCGTGAATTGTGCGAGTGCATTAAGTGCACCTCGGAACTTAAATGCACCCATCCGCTGAAAGTTTTCACATTTAAAAAATAATTCAGCCCCAAATTGTTTATTTATCGTTGAGGATGTCATTACAGGGGTTTTATGCGCAAAATTAGCAATGCGTGCAGAGGCAGCTTCAACATCTTGGTAAGTGGGTAATATTAATTCTTTCATAGTGTGACCCCATTGATTCATGATTTAGTTTGTTGCAACCGCGGTAGCTTCAATTTCTAAGCCAGCGCCGAAATGTAGCTCTGAAACGCCTGCTACTGCACGAGCAGGGCGATATTCCCCAATCCAAGTAGCATAAATTTGATTAAATACCTGCCAGTCATTCATATCTGCAATATAGACACGAACTTGAACAAGATGTTGCTTGCCCACGCCACACGCCGTTAAACAGGCCTCTAAATTTGACAATACTTGTTCGGCTTGTTGTGCAAAAGGCACATTTGTGTGGACTGTACCGTGGCTATCAACAGGCAGTTGTCCTGAAATAAAGATAAACCCATTGGCTGTCACGCAGTGCGAATAATGCCCGCGAGGCGGGATCAGCCCTTGAGCATTTGTGTAAGTAATCGAGTTTTTCATTTTCGTTTTCCAGTGTTCTAGATAGAATATACAAACAGTCTAATATTAGACTGTTGATCTAGTCAATGGATTTATGGTGTTTAAATGAGCAATAGCATGAGCAAAAAACAATGATTAAAGATACAAAAATGGATAAAAATAAATATAGCTGTTATTTCTGGAGTTAATTGTCATTGCGCCGTTATTGTTATTGAATCCCCCAATATTAAGAGATTAGTACAGTTTTTTGAGGGGGATTAATTGAGGATATTTAAATTATTGGCATTTAATTCCAAATGAAAATTTAAGTATAAAAATTAAATAATCAGGAATAAGAATAATCAAATTGAGACTCACCACAAAAAATGGTAAGAATTTGTTATATAAATACATTTAGGAAATTAACATGGCGAAAGTTACATTTGACCTTCTTCCAATTTATGGTGAAAAAGGGGCAACGGCAGGGCTGCAATATTTACAAGAAACCCTCTTACCATTAGCGGCATTTGAAGAAAGCTTACCCAAAGAGCTGTTTGACTATGTTATTGAGGGGAAATCCCCTGAAATTTTGATGAAACTGGGTCAATTAGATAAAGAAAAAGCGACCGTTTTATTAGACAAACCAGGTACTGTTGATTGGTGGTGGCCAGGTAATAATTTTGATGCTAACCCGTATTCAAAGCTGATTCGCCAAAGTAGAAATGCCCGTCATAAATTATATTCCAAAGTCGGTGATGACATTACCCCCATCCAAATTGCCCGCTTTGCAAAGGTGCTCGCAGCCATTTGCCAAGAAGCGAATATAAAAGTACTGACGCCTGAACTACCGTCATGGATGATGTATTTACTGTGTGATGCGTTTGGGACGACATTCGATAATTCCCGTAATGCAAAGTACGAGCATCGTAAACATTGGAGTTTAGAGCTACTCAGTCAGTTAGTTGAGACAGAGGCTGAGCAACCTGCCAATACCATTTTGTATGGTATTTTTGATCGCCAAAATCTCTCTGATTACCACTATGACCACCTAAATTTATTCTTTGCCATTCCGGGATTAAAAGCCTATTTACTGGCAGAGCAAGAATTTGTTAAGCAGACTTTGGTCAATACATTGTCAGCAGCAGGGCAAATTCAACTCATCGATCACCTGAAAAAAGATCAGGATCTGAGCCGCGAATTCGCTGATAGTTTAGTGTTATTTGCCACCAGCGCATTAAAAACAGTACGTACAGCCGCAGAGCCGGTGGTGGCAGTCTTACCCGCTGAATCTGTCAAAATGCATTTAACCAAAGTGTTATTGGAAGGCACCCCTAAACAGCGAACTCAAGCGGCGGATCTGTTTGCACGTATTGGTAAAGATCGTGATGTTCTTGAAGCAGCGTTAAACGTTGAAACCAATAAAACCGTATTAAAAAGTATTGAAAGCGCTATTTCCCGCTTCGACGTGATGGATACCGCGAATGAAGTGGAAGAGGTTGAGTTACCTGAAATTATTATGCTTGAAGATACGCCACTTCCTGAAAGTGCAGTTGATATTTTAGTGACTAACTTCCGTGAAATGGAGCAAAAAGCTAAAGAAAATGCGGAACGAGAATTAGAGGAAAATAAGCAAGAAAAACATAAATATACGTGGGCACAACGTCACTATGCTGAACTTCAAAAACACAACGAAGATGAGTGTGCGGGGATATTAACCAAACTAAATACCGGCGTAGGGGTGATTTCTGACCATGAATATAACGTCATTACGCATAAAGAACGCATCTCTAATCTTCCTGAGTTCACGTTATTTCATGCATTACGCTTGATAAACCATAACCGTCCAGATACCGATAATTTCTCAAGTTACCATATTACTCGAGGGCTGCCGCAACGGATTATTTCCCAAATAGAATTGCGTCAACTTGAGGCTGGACTTGAGCTGTGTCGTTTTAAAAACCCAAATCGCTTGATTGCCGATCTGTGTTTGCGTTCTTATACCGATGGTCTATCCATGTTTAAAGACGCGGAGCAGGTCTGGCCGTTCTTTATGCAATATCCTGATTTCTTAAGTGAAGCATTAGGATTGATCCCTCAGCATGAAGGTCACCGAAATTACCAAGAATATGATGCTGCCAACGCGATTGATGTCTTAGCATTATTTCCAAAGGTTCCTGCGCGCTTTATTCCACGGATCATGGAACTTGCCTTGGGGGAAAATAAAACCCACCGGTTAAGCGCCCAAAAATTATTAGAAACGTTGCCAAATATTCATGTGAGTGCCGCTGAGGGATTAGAATCCGGTAAGCAAGAAATTCGTGTCACGGCAATTGAATGGTTAGCGCGCTTAAAACACCCAGATTCATTAAAACCGCTGTATGCATTACTGAAGAAAGAAAAACGAGAAGTAGTTCGTGCGGCACTACTGACGGCTCTGGAACAACTCGGTGAAGATATATCCAGCTACTTATCGCCAAAAGTCTTATTATCCGAAGCCCAAACAGGCCTGAAAGGTAAAGCGCCAGCTAGTATGGCGTGGTTTGATTTAGGCGCGATCCCTGCGCTGAAATGGCAGGATAATAAAGCAGTCGATCCGGCGATTATTCGCTGGTGGATCATCCTTGCGGTGAAATTAAAAATGCCAGCAGGTAATGGGCTGTTGCAGCGTTATATCAGCCTATTATCCGTAGATAGCCAGCGTAAACTGGGTAGTTTTATTCTGAACAGTTTTATCAACCAAGATATTGCAGGCCCATCTTTGGAAGTCGCAATGGCAGAAGCTGAGCGAGATGCTCCTCAGCGGCTGGCTAACTATCAAAATTGGCTCAAACGCTGGCCAGAGTATTATTCACAATATGAAAATTACACGCTGGAGCAGACGTATAACGATATCAAAAATGAAGTTTTGCGCCGTTATTTAGGTTCTGCTATCAGTGATAAAGGCATGTTGGCGCTAATTTGTGGCATTGAAGGGCATATTGCCGTCACGATGCTCCGTAACTATATGCGTGACCATTATCAACGCCGTGCTCAAATCGAAGCGATGATTGACGCGATTGCAGTCAGTAATGACCCTCTGATTATCCAACTATTATTGTCACTGTCTCGCCGCTATCGGACAACCTCAGTACAGGAAAAAGCCCGTGGATTAGTTGCCATCATTGCACAGCGTAATGGCTGGAGTGCAGATGAGTTGGCAGATCGTACTATTCCAACCGCCGGTATGGATGAAACGGGGACATTGGTATTGGAATATGGTGACCGAACCTTTACCGCCAAGTTAGATGCCCAACAAAAATTGGTGCTATTTAACCCTGAAGGTAAAGAGATCAAAGCCTTACCTGCGGCGCGTAAAACTGACAATGAAGAACTGATTAAAGAATCGAAAAAATTACTCACATTAAGTAAAAAAGAACTAAAGCAAGTCATCGAGTTACAAACCGCCCGTTTGTATGAAGCAATGTGTGCAGAGCGTTTGTGGAGTACAGCAGATTGGCAAGAATATATTCAAAATCATCCCATTATGCGTGGCTTAATTGAAAGACTGGTTTGGCTAGAAGTTAAAGATGACCAAGTGATTAATCAGTTCCGTCCATCCGATGATGGGAGTTTGTTGGATCTTGAGGATGATGAGGTCGAATTAAGTGCGGATTCGTCAATCAAACTGGCCCATGCGGCGTTATTGTCTGATGCGGATCGTAAAGCGTGGATGGCGCATTTTAAAGATTACAAAGTGAAATTTTTGTTCTCACAAATGGAACATAAAATTCCTGAATTAGAGTTAACACTCACAGAAATTGAAGATAGAAAAGGTTGGGTCACGGATACCTATACGTTACGCGGCGTATTAACCAAGATGGGCTATCAACGTGGTCAAGCCGAAGACGGTGGAAGTTTTTGCCACTATTCGAAATATTTTGCTAGCTTAGATTGCTATGTATATATCGAATTTAGTGGAAGTTATGTGCCTGAAGAAAATATTCCAGCGGTACTTTATTCTTTGAGTTTTGACCAATCACAAAAAAGTTCATGGAATCGCAGCTATCTTGAATTGAAAAATGTTCCTCCGATCCTTCTGGCAGAAAGTTATGCAGATTATCTGAAAGTTGCTGATGCCTGTGCCGGTTTTGACCCTGAATGGGAAAAGAAAACCCCTTGGTAATTCAATAATTAGCACATTCATTTAGGAAACAGACATGGCGAAAGCAAAAAAATCAGACGGAAGTGTTCTGCGCGAAAGCGCAGAGGTGCGCTTCGCGGATGAACTTGAACGATTAACACAAGCGGATAAAGCTAACCCGAAACCACAAGGATGGCTACGTTCACCGAGAGCGGTTAGGCAATTTATTTTAGGGGATGAGTCACTGCAAATTACACCGAAGTTTTTCGGAGATGATGCGCTGGTAGATAGAGCGATAGTGACTTTACTCGGTAAACAAGGCCTCATGTTAGTGGGAGAGCCGGGTACGGCAAAATCCATGTTATCTGAGTTATTGGCCGCGGCAATTAGCGGGGATTCTGGGTTAACCATTCAAGGAACAGCGGGAACAACGGAAGACCATATTAAGTATTCGTGGAACTATGCGTTATTGCTTGCAGAAGGTCCGACAGAAAAAGCCTTGGTGAGTTCGCCACTGTATCAAGGGATGAAAGAGGGCAAAATTGTCCGTTTTGAAGAGATCACCCGTTGCCCACCGGAAATTCAAGATGTGTTGGTGAGCATGATGTCAGAAAAGCAAATGATGATCCCAGAAATGAAAGATAATGCGCGGATCAGTGCTAAATCTGGATTCAATCTGATTGGTACGGCGAACTTACGTGACCGTGGTGTTCATGAAATGTCATCAGCACTGAAGCGTCGTTTTAATTTTGAAACTGTAAAACCGATTCAAGACCCTGCATTTGAAATTGAGCTGATTAATAAGCAATTAGCGGCAGAATTAGGGGAGTTGGATGGAGAGGTAACCGTTCCGAATAATGTCATTGAATTATTAGTCACTACATTCCAAGAATTACGTTCGGGAAATACTAAAGATGGGGGAAGCATTAAAACCCCTGATGCAGTGATGTCCACCGCGGAAGCCGTCAATATTGCCTATGCTTGTGCGCTAGAAGCCCACTATTTGGGGGATGGGACATTAAGTGCAGGCGCGGTGGCTCGTCAATTAATTGGGGTGGTGCTCAAAGATAACGCGGATGACATCAAACGGATGCGTTATTACATTGATAACGTTGCACGAGAAAGAGCCAAACAGAGCCCTGAATGGAAAGCCTTTTTTGAAGCCTCGCGAGAGTTTTGGCAATAACGTTAGTCACTCAGAAATGGCCAAGGTCGCTTGGTCATTTCTTTTCAATAAGAGAGTAAATCCGTGAGTTTGTCATCCATCACTTTACCCGAACGGCTACAACAAGCACTCAATCAGTGGCAATCCCTTGAGTCTCAAAATATCTATTTTGCACCTGTTCGCCATCATAGCCCAGCGTGTGCGTATAGCGTATTGACCTTAATTGAGCAGGTTCAGCCTGATTATGTGTTAGTTGAAGGTCCGGATAGTTTTAATTCACTGATTGTCGGCCTATTGGATGGCGAGACTCGTCCACCGATCGCCATAATGGGGCAGACGGAGCTAAAAATAGCGGATATTGACCAAGGTGAAAGTGACGCTGTCACTAAATCTGCATACTTCCCCTTTTGTGAATACTCCCCAGAATGGCAGGCTTTACAGGCTGGTAACCAGCACAATGCAAAACTTCGATTTATTGATTTACCTTGGGCTGCACAAATTGCTCTCGACCACAAAATAGACAATCAAAATCAGAGTTTACAACGAGAGCGTTATCTTGCGCATAGCTTGTTTATTGCCCAGTTAGCTAAAAAATGTGGTTGTCGAGATCACGATGAGTTATGGGAACATTTATTCGAATTACGCCCATTAGAGTCCGTTGCCAATTGGGCAGGATTTTTCCGTGACAGTTTTATTTGGTGTGCTTTGGCTCGTTTAGATTATGAGCCTGAAGTTCTTGATTCTGAGGGGTCGACCCAACGTGAATCCCATATGCAAGCCCATATCCAAACCATTAAATCCCAAGAGCCGAACGCAAAAATTGTGGTAGTGACGGGGGGATTTCATACCCTTGCATTAATTGAAGGATTAGCTCCGTCCATTGAGCATCACTTTGCACTGACACCAGTACAGCAAAAACAATTTACCCAACAGCAAAAAATGGCAGAGCAGGATAGCGCTTGGCTGATCCGCTACAGTTATGACCGTCTTGATGCACTAAATGGCTATGCATCGGGGATGCCGTCACCTGCATTTTATCAGCAAGTCTGGGAAGGCTTACTACAGCAACGTGCTGACCAACTGCAACAAAAAATGATCCCTACAGCCATTTATCGTCATCAACAAGGCATTGGATTTTTGTCTAAAGTGGCTGAATCCCTGAGAGAAAAACAATTTGATGCCGCGCCGGGATTTTTATCGGTTAAATTGGCCGCAGAACAGAGCTTAAGATTAGCGGCTTTTCGTGGACACACGGGGCCAGGCCGCTATGACCTTTTGGATGGGCTACAAAGTGCATTTATCAAAGGCAGTTTAGATGAAAGTCAAAATGAATTATGGCATGAGATAAAAACCTGTTTTTCTGGTTTTACCTTAGGGCAGATCCCCAAAGGCACTATCACGCCACCATTAGTTTCGGAAACTTATGACATTGCAAAAGCCTTTCGTTTTAAACTGGATGATACGTTAGCCAAAGTCAGTCGTTTAGATGTCTACCGCAATAAGCAACATCGTCTACGTAGCCGTTTTCTACATCTTTTAGCATTTCTAGAGATCCATTTTGCAAAATTAATTGCAGGACCCAATTTTTTATCGGGTAATCAGATGGATTTATTGTTTGAAGAGTGGCAGTACGCGTGGACACCCAATGTGGAAGGGGAGCTAATTGCGTTATCCGAGAAAGGAACTCAGCTGAAATCCATTGCATTGAATAAGATTTTACAAATGGAGAAACAGTTAGAGGAGCAAGGTGTCAGTCGTTCAAGCCAAAGTGCCGTGACCTTATTGATGCAAGCGGCATTGATTGGGTTGCATCAGCGTATTCCGACACTGTTTAACTTGCTTGATAGCTATATTCAGCAAGATGCCAAGTTTGAATCATTGGTGGCGTGTGGCCATAAATTAGTGCATTTATGGCGTGGTCGCAGTGTCTTTGATATTGAGCAGGATAGTGGGATACGCCAGCGTCTCGATAAGGTGCTGCAACAAGCATTTTATTGCCTTGATCAGATTAGCCAAGGAGATGAACAACGACAAGAGCACGATTTTAATGCGCTACTTTCATGTCGAGAGCTCATCACCTTCATTCCTGAAATCAACCCACACAGTGACTATTCCACTGAATTTTATGCACAGCTCGATCGCTTAGACGGACAGCTTAATCATGCGCCATTAATTAAAGGGGCAGTGGATGCGATCCGCTATCTGGGAGGAAAGATCGACGAGTCTGTACTCACAAAAGAGATTGAACGCACATTCAGTTTGGGGAGCGATCCGGAACTCGCCATCGGTTACTTTATTGGGATCATGCGTACAGCGCCAGAATTAGTGGTACGTTTACCCTTGCTAATCGAGTTGCTGAACCAGCTATTAAGCCAGTGGGATGACAATCGCTTTATTCAAGTTCTGCCAGATCTGCGTTTTGCATTCAGTCAGCTCACACCAAAACAAAATGCCAATATGGCTCGGGTAGTCGCTCAGAAACTGTCCATCGAGACCCACGACCTCACGTTGCATCAAGCTCAATTTAATCAACAGCAGCTTCTACAAGCCATGGAATTAGAACAAAAAATTCAACAACAACTTGCTGACCAAGGATTAACTGGCTGGTTTAAGTCACACAGTGAGGAGCCATCCCATGGATAACCCGCAACCGGAAGAACTCAAATTAACCGAAGAACAGATCCAGCTGGCAAAACGTTGGCGTTTGATCTTGGGGCAATATGCCGATAATGCATTGGGGCAGGCTACATTTAATGGAAATGAGCTTAAAATCGAACGCTCATTAGATTTTTTATATCGCCGTGAATACCAGCGTCGTGGGTTACGCCAAGAAAATGGACGCCACGGATCGTTAGATGCTTCTCAACTGACCGCAGTGAATTGGTTAAATCAAGCCCGTAAACTTTTTCCCAATAGTACCTTTGAAAGAATGCAAACACAGGCTTTAGAACGTTATGAAATCAGTAGCTTATTGAAAAATCCTCAAGCCCTGAATGCCATGGAGCCGACCAAAGCACTGGCAAAATCCTTGCTTAGCTTACGTGGAAAAATGAGTGAGGAAACTCGCGATGCGGTAAAGAATATTATTCGTAAAGTTGTGGATGATATTTTGAGCCAAATGCGCAACCAATTTCGGCAGGCGCTAACCGGCAGGCGCAATCGCTTTAGGCGTTCATTAATTCCCAATAGCCGTAATTTCGATTGGCGAGCAACCATTGCCGCCAACTTAAAGAACTATGATCTTCAACATCAGCGATTAGTCATCAAAACGCCTTATTTTAATTCTCGGCAACAACAGCACTTGCCGTGGGATGTTATTCTGTGTGTGGACCAAAGTGGCTCAATGGCCAGTTCGATAATGTATGCGGCAGTGTGTGCCAGTATTTTAGCTGCATTGCCAACGGTACGGGTTTCTCTCGTGGTATTTGATACCCAAGTCGTTGACCTCTCTCATCTAGCCCATGACCCAGTGGAGGTTTTGATGACCGTACAACTTGGTGGCGGAACGGATATTGCCAAGGCGATGAATTATTGTGAAAGCCTGATCCGCAATCCTAAACGAACGGTGATTTCCCTTATCAGTGATTTTGAAGAAGGTGGGGCGCTGAATAATCTGCTTAGTTGCACTGAGCGCTTGAATAGCCAACAAGTTAAACTGCTCGGATTGGCCGCGCTAGATGATGAAGCCTTACCGGTCTATGATACTGAAATTGCCCAAAAGCTGGCGGATCGAGGCATGAATGTGGCGGCATTAACCCCAGAGCATTTCGCCCATTGGTTGGCAGAGGTGATGCAATGAGTTGGAAAAACCTCTATTTACATTATGACGATGATGCATTAGCGGTATTTGCTAACGTAGGTTTGCTGCGTCGAGCACGCAAAGATCTGGAAAATAACAAGGTAGATCCCGAAAGTTTAGCGGATGGAACTTTTATTAGTGATGGTCAACAGGTCACTTTAGATCCTCAAGGAATCCAAAAGTCTCGTTGTGACTGTTCAGCGACAGGTTGCTGTAAGCATATTCTTGCTGCCGTTTTGTGGGTACAAAGCCATAATCATGAGCAAAGTGCAGACGTGGAGCTTGAATCCTCAGGTTCTATCGAGCTAGAGCCTCTATTACCTGAGCTACTCAGCTTAGATCCACAGGCACTGATTAAGCAGAATAGTAAACCTGATTGCCGATTAGCCGTGAAGATCGTACAGGATTGGCAAGATCGGAGCTTGATTCTTGACGATCAGTCCAACCAACTGAAAATCTTTATTCCACAATACGAAGAACCGATTATTTATATTCGTGGTAACGGCTTTCAAGGGATATTGTCCTCACTGCCTGAAAAGCAGCAAAAAGCCCTGCATTTGGCGGTCATTGCTAAGCTGTTTATTCAATACCATCAGCCATGGAATTGGCCTGAAGATCTTATTCAAGTCAATCCCCATCAGCAGAAACTTAGCGATGATGAACATAAGGTGCTTGAGACCATACAGCGTTTTATTCACGATATGCTGCGCCAAGGTTTATCCCATATCAGCCAAAGTAGTGCAGCACAATTACATCTGCTGAATATGTCCGCTCGTGCCGAAGGATTACCGAGATTGGCTAATTATTTGAAGCGGTTAAGCCATCAAGCTAAGTTATTAGCTCAGCGCCATTTCACGATGGATGAAGGTCAAGTTCTGCGGTTTATTGCACAAATTAGCGCCTATGTGTATCAGTTAGCCCATGCCAATGAATCCCAGATAGCAACGCTACGGGCTTTTGGTCGACGTCATTATGATACGAAGACAGATATTTTGTCGTTGATGCCTATCGCTGCGCAGTGGTGGCAGACTCAGAGCGGTGCGATTGGGGCAACATTGAGTTTTTGGGATCATCAAGAGAACAATGTGGTGCAATGTTCCCAAGCAAGAGCCAATTCTCTTGATACCACATTTAATCGCCGTAATGTGTGGCAAACCTTAGCGATTTGGAAGCAGACTGCGGATAATTTGATGCGTGGACGATTTGAGTTGCATGCCCCTCGGATATCGGATGAAGGAAAGCTCTCAGCAAGTGGTGAAAGCTACGCAATAAGTCGCGATAAACTTATCTCATTTGATGATTATCAATCCTTAAAAAGTCAGTTGGGTTTTACTGATTGGCAAGTTGCTGCGGAATATTTGTCTAATCTGAGTGAAGAGGTGCAATTTGAACCCATTGTGCTGCACATCGCGAGCTATGAACCTTTGCAATGGAACGAAATTGAGCAGTGTGTGATTTGGCCTGTTTGTGATATCCACCAAAACCGAGTATTTTTGCGCTTAAATTGGCAAGGAAGTGAAAATAATCAAATTGAGGAGCTACGGTTTATCACCCAAAAAGGCTGGGATATCCAGGCTATTTCGCTACAAGCTAATGAAAATCAGCAATATCTCCAATTAATACCAAAAACATTATGGTTGAAGAAAGAGCAGGGAATTGAACTGTTTTATCTTGATTTTGACGCTATTCCGCGTAAGAAACAGGCTTCTCAGTTTATGACAACGATTGCGGAATATATGGCTAAAAAGCAGCGTGATAATCTGGCATTTGCACCTGAACCCACCTTAGCTCAGCAAATAACGCGCCCTATTTTTTCAGTACTAGAGACCCAAGGTTGTACTGGAAGACAACGGTTGTCAGAGAACCAATCGGATGAGCTCAGCGATGTTGTCCGAACTTTGCAAGATCTCGGTATGCTATGGTTTGCTAAGTTGCTGGATAACTATCTGCAAATAGATAACCAAACGCCAGAAAGTCTGCTGCAATTAGTGTATCTGTGTGACCAATTTGAACGCTCACAAAAAATGTTACCTTTTGAATTAAATAACTAAGCGAAAAGGGGAAATGGAGTTCCCCTATTGCTTAGGATTCTAATGAGGCTAAAAAACCACGAAGTAACTGGTTAAGAGCCTGCTGCTCTTCTTCAGACAGTGCAGCGACTAAACGAGCTTGATTTTGTGTGTGTGCTGTTACCATGCTATCTATCAAATCTAACCCTTCAGGCGTTAAACTTACCAGAAAGCCACGTCCATCATCAGGGTTGGTGTGCCTAGTGACATAACCGGCTTTTTCCAGTTGATCAATCCGGTTGGTCATGGTGCCTGAAGTCACCATTAAGGTTGCCAGCAACTCACTGGGGGTCAGCGTATAAGGAGATCCCGCACGACGTAGAGTCGCAAGTACGTCGAAACTTGATCGGTTCAGACCAAATTGCGTAAAAACCTTCTCCATTTCTCGGGTCAGGTGATGAGCAACGTTACCTAAGCGACCAATTAGCCCCATGGCACTAATATCAAGGTCTGGGCGTTCACGTTCCCATTGTTGAGTGATTTTATCGATTCTATCCATAGGCGAATCATACAATAAATTATCTTGACGTCAAGATTGTTTGAATTTATCTTGACCTCAAGATAAATCAAGCTGAGTTTAATGATGAATAGATATTGGGTTTTGTTTCTAACAGCACTAGCCCCCATTGTTTGGGGAAGTACCTATTTGATTACCACAGAAATGTTACCCGCTGGTATGCCGCTGACTTTAGCGGTATTACGTGCATTACCCGCCGGTTTATTACTGTTGCTCTTTCTCCGTCAATTACCCCAAGGTATCTGGTGGTTGAGAGTGATTATTCTTGGTGTTCTTAATTTTTCGCTGTTTTGGTGGCTATTGTTTATTTCGGCTTACCGCTTGCCTGGCGGGGTTGCCGCTACTGTCGGAGCCGTTCAGCCACTGATTGTGCTATTTTTGAGTCGTTGGTTACTTAACAGCCAGCTATCCAGGATTTCAATTATGGCGGCATTTACGGGGATCTTTGGTGTCGCTATCTTATTGCTAACGCCAAGTGCGAGATTGGATCTAACCGGAGTGATTGCAGGATTGTTTGGTGCGTTATCCATGGCCGCAGGGACGGTATTAAGTCGCCGCTGGCAGCCGCCCGTGTCAGCCTTGACGTTTACATCGTGGCAATTAACTGCGGGGGGTTTGGTCTTATTGCCTTTTGCGCTATTTTTTGAACCTGCCTTACCTTCGTTAAGTATGCTCAATCTTGTGGGATTAAGTTATCTAACACTGATTGGCGGGGCACTGACTTATGCGCTCTGGTTTCGTGGGTTGGCAATACTCGGGCCCAGTTCAGTTGCATCATTAGGTTTTCTCAGTCCCATGAGTGCGGTTATTTTGGGATGGATGTGGCTGGAGCAACAGCTAACCCCTTTACAGTTTATTGGCATGTTAGTGATTTTGCTCAGTGTGTGGGTAAGCCAAAGAACGGAACGCAAGTTGGCATTAAAAATCGCCCAGCAAGTTGCTTAAAGGGAAAAACCGACATTTTATGGCGACACGCTAATCAGTAAGTGCGATCTGCTAAAAAATATCATTGAACATTGAATACTATACGAATATAACTATTGGCTTATTTCGAATCTCGAACACAGTCAACTAGCTAACGGTAGGTCGCCCCCATGTACAGTTTTATCAATGATTATAATGAAATTGCGCACCCAGCAGTAATGGATGAGTTAAATCGCTTAGCGGGTAAGCGCTTTCAAGGGTATGGCACAGATGAGTTATGTGCCAGCGTTGCTGAGCAACTGAAACAACGTATTGGGCGCCCGGATGCAGATATTCATTTTTTTAATGGTGGTACGATCACCAATTTAACAGCGATTTCTCATGTATTAAGACCCCATCAAGCCGCAATTGCTGTGGATTCAGGGCATATTGCAGTGCATGAAACAGGGGCAATTGAAGCCACTGGACACAAGGTTTTTACGGTTAAATCTGAGTCAGGTAAGTTAACTCCAGCATTGATTGAACAGGTTTTAGCCGCTCATACCGATGAACATTGTGTTCAACCTAAATTGGTATATATCAGTAACTCGACTGAGATTGGCACTGTTTACCGTAAAGAAGAGCTAATAGCACTACGTAAAGTCTGTGATCAGCATGGGTTGTTGTTATTTATGGATGGCGCTCGTTTAGCCTCTGGCTTGATGTCCCATGCCAGTGACTTAACCATTGAGGATATCGCGCAATTAACCGATATTTTTTATATTGGTGGAACAAAAATTGGGGCATTAACGGGGGAAGTTTTAGTTATTTTAAACCCAAGCTTAAAATCAGATTTTCGTTTTAGCATCAAGCAAAAGGGCGGATTGCAAGCAAAAGGATGGTTACTTGCAGCACAGTTTAACGCGTTATTTGCGGATGACCTCTATTTTAAACTGGGTAAACATCTTAATGAAATGGCGAATAACTTAGCCGATTTCTTTACTCAGCAAGGCTTTGAGTTCCTCGCACCCGTTGAATCAAACCAAGTGTTTGTGATCCTGCCTGACGAACTAGCTACTAAATTGTTAGCTCATTATGTGTTAAGCAGCATGCCGGCCCCTGAAGCGGGTAAAACCTGCATACGCTTGTGCACCTCATGGTCAACAACTCAGCAAGATGTCGATTCTTTTATCAGCACGTTCAATTCTCTGCGCTAATTGTATTGTCGGTAAGCTCAAATCCTTGGGCTTACTCAGGTTTGTACCTCCTAAGTTACTGATAACATGTTATGATACGCTAAAGTAATAATTTAATAGGTTTAAATGAAAATGATGGTGATTTGGGTTGATGCGGATGCTTGTCCGAAAGTGATTAAAGAAATTTTATATCGAGCCGCGGATAGGGATAAAGTGCAAATTACTTTTGTCGCTAACCAACGTCTTTCCGTTCCACCGTCTATTTTTTTGAAAACTTTACAGGTTCCAGCAGGGTTTGATGTTGCTGATAATGAAATTGTTTTACGTGCTCAAGCTGGCGATTTGATTATTACTGCGGATATTCCATTGGCAGCAGAAGTCATGGAAAAGGGGGCGGTTGCCTTGAACCCTCGTGGAGAGCGGTACAGTGAAGCGACAATCCGTGAACGCCTGACTATCCGTGATTTTATGGATACCATGCGCGCAAGTGGCGTACAAACGGGAGGGCCTGCAAGTATGAACCAGCGGGATCGTCAGCAGTTTGCTAATGAGCTAGATAAATGGTTACTACAGCGTAGAAAAGCACTTTCTCAACAAGGTTAATTTTTTATCTGAATACGAACACTGATTCAGGAATTTAGCATTTTCAATGTCTATAATGGAAACATCATCGACTGATTTGAGAGGCAATGATGGATCCTCTACATAGCATTATCATTACGCTGTTTTTATTTGTACTCACTTTTTTCAATCCTGGCGCTAACTTATTTACTGTCGTTCAAACCACCCTCAGCTCAGGGAAAAAAGCAGGGCTGACATGTGGATATGGTGTTGTGCTGGGAGATGCTATTTATTCAGGACTAGGGCTATTTGGGTTGGTGACATTGATGACCCAGTTTGAGTATCTCTTTTCAGTGATTAAGATTTTAGGCGGCTTGTATCTACTTTATTATGCAGTGAGTATTTTTCGGAATAGAACTCAACTTAATTTAGCCACTGAAAATGCAACGGAAATTTTTCCTACTGGAATTTACTTTCGTCGCGGATTAATCACTGATTTATCCAATCCGCAAACGGTTCTGTTTTTTGTCAGTATTTTTTCTACCACCATTTCTACCTCGACACCGCTATGGACTAAAATTGTTATTTGGCTAGGAATTGTGTTGGCGTCACTAATTTGGCGGATTATTTTATGCCAAACTTTTTCACTTTCTTCCGTTAGGCGGACATATTCCCGGATCCATAAAGTTGTAGGGAAGGCAGTCGGTTTGCTCTTAGGTGGATTAGCCTCTAAATTGATTTACCAAGGTGTGAGTGAGCTAGCACTTAGAAAGTGATTTTGTTATTTGGTAGGTAAAAGGTGACGCTGTCACCTTTTATAATGGAGTATTTACCTATTTGCGGTTGACTTAACCCATTCAGTCACTTCTTCAAACGTCCCCTTGAAGACGATGCGTTGCTGCTTTTTACTCAGTTGATAACGGTACATCGGGTCATAATATTCATGGAGTAGTGGGCTTAACCATGAAAAATGAACTTCCGTATGACCTGTTTTTCGTTGCTCAATCAATGCGTTATCGAGTAATACTGTTAGCTCTATGGCACGCTGAGAACCTAAACGTTTACGAATGGCATATAACCCATGATGCAGATATTCACTATAGGCATCCCAACCTTTTTCTTCCCCATAGGCTGCAATAAAATCATGAGTCATTCGGTTGAAATACTCTTCTTTTAGCCTTTGCATACGTAATTCAAATGGATCTTCGACGACGGCGATATTGGCGGCTTCCATTGCTGCTCGCATAGGCTCTGGTAGGCTATTGATGCCAATAGCGCGACCTTCGTCCTCAAGTATCCAACGGTTATGGTTAGGGGCTTTTTTTAGCATGGATACAGCGAGATAATTTTCGAAGGTGGCTTGTGAAAATTGGGCTTCTAGTGTACGCCCAAAAGAGGAGCCACGATGATGTGCGATTCCTTCTAGATCAATACCATCATCTAAATTTTGTACTAATAACGTTTTCCCATTGCCCGTGCAGCCACCAATAAGAATGACGGGGCGCTGGGATAATTCGTTAATGGCATCAATTGCTGCTTGGCGTAATGTCTTGTATCCACCGCTAATTAAAGGGTATTCGATACCGCAATCTTTTAACCATTGTTGGACAATATGGGAGCGCATTCCTCCACGAGCACAGCAGATGTACCCTTCAGGGGATTGCTGACATGCGGCTTTCCATGCAGCTATTCGATTTTCACGTAATTCCCCAGACACCAATTGATGACCTAAAGCTACTGCTTTATCGGAGCCTTTCTGCTTATAGCAGATCCCGACCGCGGTACGTTCGTCATCATTCATTAATGGTAAATTCAACGCTGACGGCATAGAGCCTTGCTGAAATTCAATAGGAGCACGGACATCAATAATAGGCGTGTCAGAGATTAAGAGTTGGCGAATATTTTGAGGGGATGATGCTAATTCCATAATAAATAAAGTGATTCATATCAATTCTAATTTCGATATTGGCTACTATACTCCTAAACAGTATTGATGGCACCTAGTGCAGGACTAAAAAATATCAGCGTGCTATATTAATACAGGACTTCAACCTGCGTAGGGAGTAATGATATGAAAATTCTAACACTACAAGAAATGACCGAGTCTCAACGAATGCGAGTGAGGCAGCGGTTAGCGCAAGAGCGTAAAAGTCTTGGACGTGAATTAAGTAATAGCGAAGAGAACAAAGTTAAAAAGCAAATCATTACCGAAATATCCGCTGAAGTTGAAAAAGAAGCTAAAAAATTACGAGTTCAAAAGAAAAAAGATCGAGTGGTGGACACTAGCTCTACTTTCAGTTGGTCATCAAACAACCATACCCGGGGACACCGTTAAAATACGTAGCCTTTTGAATTTATCAATTCAACACCATAAAGCACCTATGACTTAGGTGCTTTTTTTTTGTCTATGAAAAACCGAGGTTTTTTCAATATTACGAGCGTATACTGATTATTAGCAGTCTTATAATTGCAATTTAATTAATATCAGTGGAGCTGTAATATGAGTAACATTACTTCGCAACATGAACCTTTTGGTACTTTACTTGGCTATGCCCCAGGCGGGGTCGCTATTTACTCATCAGATTACAGTTCCATAGAAGATATTGATAAGCATGATGACATATCCTTTCGTAGCTATATTGGTAACGAATATATGGGATATAAGTGGCAGTGTGTTGAGTTTGCACGCCGCTTTCTGTATCTCAATTATGGTGTTGTATTTACTGATGTTGGAATGGCATACGAGATTTTTTCTCTGAGATTTTTACGTCATGTGGTTGATGATGACATTTTACCTCTACGGGCATTTAAAAATGGCAGTCAAGTTAAGCCAGTTGCTGGAAGTCTATTAATTTGGGCTGAAGGAGGGGAATTTCAAAAAACGGGTCACGTGGCGGTTATTACACATGTTTTTGACGATAAAGTCCGTGTTGTTGAGCAAAATGTCTTACATCATAAACTTCCCGTGGGGCAACAGTGGACCCGCGAACTTCCCTTGCAGTTTGATAATGGTATTTATACCGTAATCGATACTTTCACGGATACCACCATTCTCGGGTGGATGGTCCAGACAGAAAATGACCAGTTCGCCTATATTGAGCCAGATGTCAATCCGCAGCTCATGCAGCTGCATGGTTCTAAATTAGATAGCCAAATCAATTTTAACTATGGATGGTTAGATGAATCTAACCCAATTGAGCATGCTTATGTCAAAGATAAGCGTGGACATAGGCTGAATGCAGATCCCCATGAGTACTTTACTATCTCAAGCACCGCTGAAAATAAGTTGATGCAAGCGACCAATGAAGTCCACTTAATGTATCTTCACGCGACAGAAAAAGTACTAAAAGACGATAATTTATTGAAGTTATTTAATATTCCTGAAATTTTATGGCCACGTTTACGTTTGTCATGGCAAAACCGTCGTCATGATATGGTCACAGGAAGGGTTGATTTCTGTATGGATGAACGGGGTCTGAAAGTCTATGAATATAATGCAGACTCTGCATCTTGCCATACTGAGACTGGGTTAATTATCGAAAAATGGGCACAGGTTGGCGGATTAAAAACGGGTTGGAATCCAGGGGAACGTCTTAACGAGATATTAACGGATACTTGGAAGCATACTTCGGCAAAACCGTTTATTCACATCATGCAAGATAATGATGGTGAGGAAGACTACCATGCCTTATTTATGGCTCAATCCATTAAAGCCGCTGGATTTGAGTATAAAATTATTCATGGTTTAGACGAATTAGAGTGGAATGAAACGGGGCAAGTGGTTGATGGTGAAGGGCGTGTATTAGAATGCGTGTGGAAAACATGGGCATGGGAAACTGTACTTGAGCAATTGCGCCAAGAAAGTGAAAGCGACATTACCTTTTCTGCTTTACCTATCTGCACAGGGCATCCTCACCATAATGATGTTCGGTTAATTGATGTATTATTACGTCCCGAAATTCGTGTGTTTGAACCTTTATGGACGGTGATACCTGGAAATAAAGCTATTCTACCTATCCTTTGGTCATTGTTTCCTCATCATCCGTATTTATTGAACACTGATTTTGAAATCAATGATGAGTTACGCCAAACAGGTTACGCCGTTAAGCCAATAGCAGGGCGCTGTGGGGATAATATTGGTTTAGTTGACCATCTGGATGAAGTTTTGGATGAAACTGATGGGCAATTTAATTATCAAGAAAATGTTTATCAGCAGCTGTGGTGCTTGCCTAAGGTTTCAGGTCGTTATATTCAAGTCTGTACTTTCACGATCGGGGGACATTATGGAGGCGTTTGTCTACGTTCAGACCCATCTCTGGTCATTAAAAAAGATAGCGATATCGAGCCGTTATGGGTACTCGATGATGAAGATTTTTTAAAACAATCTAAATAAAAAAATAGGCGCTATCGATAAAATTGTACGGTAGCGCCTATTCTATTTACCCATGATTAGAATTGGTAAACTAATCCTAGACCCAACACGTTATCGGTATTGATATTATATTCGCGAGTAAATTCGTTTTTATTCAGTAGATTAATTTTGTAATCGATGACTGCTGACATATTGTTGTTAAACTCATATGCCGCACCAACAGCAAGGTATTTCACTAAATATTTATTGCCGAATTCGCCCAGATTTTTGCCTTTAGATTGGTTATAACCAATTGAAGGGGTCAAACCAAAATCCAGTTCATATAATGCTACAACTTCTAGGTTTTCTGACTTGTTCGCGACAGATTCTTCATCATCGCCACCAAAACGAGTGGTGTTCAATGCTTGACCATACATTGCTGCTAAATATAGTGATTCCCACTCAAACTTTCCGCCAACGTTCCAAGCCTCAGCTCGTTTACCGGTTGCGCCTGTAGATTGATTCTTTTGAGCTGGGGTGCGATTTGAGTTAGTGTAGCCACCGCCTAAAGTGACGCCGTAACCTAATTCATAGGCTGTAGAGAAACCGTAGCCATCGCCGTTATTAGTCAACGCATCATCACTAGAGGAGAGGTTTTGATCGCCATTTTTGCCTTGGTATTGCAAAGCAAAACTTAAGCCATCAACGTAACCAAATGCATTATTATTACGGTAAGTCAGTAAGTTGCGGTTACGACCCGTCATAAAGTTATCTTCTTGGTCCATGGTGTCTGCACCCCATAACGGTAGTACGTCAGTCCATGCGTTAGTATCGTAAATCACACCATAGTTACGACCATAATCCAGAGAGCCGTAATCACCGAATTTTAACCCTGCATACGCAAAACGATTTTGGTTTTCGTTATCACTTTCAGATTTATTTGTTGGTGTTTCCCACTCAAAACGACCATAACCAATTAATTGATCGGTAATTTGCGTGTCACCACGAAAGCCTAGGCGAACACGTGAGTCATCGCCATCTTCACCACTTTTTGAGTCAGCAATATAGTGGCGCACATCAATTTGGCCATAAACATCAAATTTATTACCATTTTGGTTATATACTTCTACCGCATTAGCTGTCCCTGCGACCATAAGTGTTGTAACAAGCACTGTTAATTTATTGTATTTCATATAAAAACCCTTTAAATCACGAGTAAGTCAGTTGATTTTGTGTATGCATAGGAAATAAAGCGCAGATATTATCAATGAAAGTGACTAACTTTAGCAATTTATAATTGAATGAGAACTATTCAATAAGTTGATTGCGCTGAATTAACACCGATTACTCGCAATATATATCTAGAAGACCATGTTTTGCGAATAGGAGAAGAATGGGTCGAGGGGATCATTGTGTTAAAGGAATCGTAGTGTGAAAATTAGAACGTTAAATGGCCGTAATAAATAGGTGAAAAATAATTACTGCCATTTAATTGAGTTAATGCATTATCAGGAATGCTGTGTACTTAAGCTATTACGTAGCCATATCATAATAATAATCACGCTAGCACCCACGACTAATCCAAATATATTTACTGAATGCCATCCCATCAAATAGAATGCGAATCCTGCAATTAAGCTTCCAATAGCACCAAAACTGAAAATTAGAAAATCTGTCGCACCTTGAATTTTTGCTTTTTCATTTTCTTGATAAGTCTGAGGCAATAAATGGGTTGTAGTAATTAAAATAAAGTTCCAAGCCAATCCAACTAATGTCATCGTGATGAGAAAATGTGCGTAGCTAGTTCCTGTTAACCCAACAATATTGGCAATAACTAAGCAAATTGCGCCCATCCAAACGAAGGTTTTTACGCCAAAATGGCTGATAAGTTGCCCTGTAAAAAATGAAGGGGCAAACATGCCTAATATGTGGCATTGGAACACAAATGCAATGGCAGCAAAATCAAATCCTTGAGCTTTCATCGCTAATGAGAATGTCCCGACCATATAGACAACTAAGGCATAGCCGATCGCACTCACGACAGCAATCAACCGTAATAGTGGCTGAGAATAAAGCTGTCGATACGTGCGATTTATTGAAGGTGTTATGCTGGTTGTTTTGATTGGGTTGGGTTTTAATGGTAAGAATAACAACAGAATAAATGCAAGAATATAAATAATGGATAAAGCACCAAATGTACCAATAAATGGATAATTAGAGACGATTGTTCGTGTTGAGATCGCCAGTGATGGGCCAATTAAGACTGCAACAATTCCTCCGCTCATTACCAGACCAATAGCTTTAGCTCTTAAGGCGGATGGGGCTTCTTCTAATGCTGCAAATCGGTATTGCTTCGCGATTCCGATTGCGGTACCTGTGAAAAATGTTCCAATAGAAAAAATAAATAAATTTTGCGTATAAATTCCTGCTATGGCTAGCAGGGCTCCGGCGAATCCGCCGATATCACCGAGAATAAACCCGGCGCGCCGACCAAACCGCATCATAAAATGAGCGATAGGTACTGATGCTGCAATTAATCCAACATATTGAGTTAATAGGGGAAGCGTGGCATAGGCTGGGTCATCCGTGAGTTGGGAGCCAACTAAAACAGCAACAGACAGTACAAGAGAATTTCCTGTCGTAAATAAAGCTAAAGCCGCAGCTAGCCAAAGAACGGAACGTGGCATAAAAATTCCTTATTGTTCATTGAGATAAATAATTCATCTAATGGAATTGGATTCAATATGCCGGATGATACAACTTCAAGTTAACTTTAAGTCAAGAGGGATTTTTGAGTAGTTTTGTCATGTTTTTTTTTAAACTAATCGACAAAATTTTCTGAAATTTAGGGCACTGTAAATGGTTTTCAGCTGAACATTGCTCTACATGGAGTAACCCTTCTTTTAGCTTTTGTAATTCTTGAATTTTCTGTTCGATTTCATCTATTTTAACTCGAAGGACAGGGCGTTCGATGCCTTTTTCTGGAAAATTATTTAACATTTCGACTATATCATCTAATGAAAATTGTGCTTGTTTTGCCAAAATAATTAATGAGAGTTGAGTGAGGACTTCTTGGGCATAAATTCGAGTGAGCCCTTTTCGACCAATCGGAGCAATTAATCCCTTACTCTCATAAAAACGGATCGTTGCTGTCGTCAGTCCCGTAAGCTCAGAGACTCGAGTAATGGATAGAGTTTTCATAAAGTTTTACCAGTATAAAAAATGAGTTCAGGGTCATTCTTATCAAGATTATGAATTATCCCACTCGGGATAAAACCTGACCTCAAGAGCAATTTTTGCATCAACAGATTGGATTGATTGGTAGAGGTAAACAACTTAGAATGATGGCAGTTTACCTTGAGGGCATCCAATAATGCTAAGCCAATACCTTGGTGACGAAACTGTTCATCAACCATGATCATCTTGATAAAACCACAACCAAAGAAATGATAATGTAATACGCCATATCCTAACACCTCACCCTTTTTTTCAGCAATATAGCAACTCCCATTTTTAACCCAACTTTCAATTTGTTGTTCACGAGTATTATCAAATTTGGCATAGCTATCAATATGGATTAATGGTGCAATATCATTTGTAGCTGCAAGACGAATCAACATAAATTTCTTTTTATTCTCCATTAGTTACATTTTAAAAATGACTGAATACAGTAATAACATTTTATTGGGTAAGTATCTTGAAATAAATGTTTGATTGATGACTTATTTAAAGTTTCAATGCTTAACTAATCTGTCAGTAAACTTTGTTGAGAAAGGGCGTGGAAAAGGTCATTTATTACAGCAACCAAGATAACAAAATATTGAGGAAATTAAGTGTCAGATATCCAACAACGAGTCATTATTACAGGCGGTCCAGGGGCTGGCAAAAGTGCAATCATTGAGGGATTGATTGCCCAAAAATATGACTGTTTACCTGAGTCTGGTAGGGCAATTATTCAGGATCAGGTACGTATTGGAGGCAGTGCATTGCCATGGCTAGATAAACAAGCGTTTGCTGAAATGATGCTATGCTGGGAAATTCGCTCATGGCATTTAGCGAACAATAATAATGGGTTAAGCTTTTTTGATCGTGGATTGCCTGATATTGCAGGCTATTTACAATTATGTGAAATAGCAGTACCCAAGCATTTAGACCGAGCAATTCGCATATTTGAATATCAAAAAACAGTATTTATAGCACCGCCATGGAAAGAAATCTATGTTCAGGATGTGGAAAGAAAACAGACCTTTGAAGATTCAGTGATGACTTACCATGCGATGGTTTCTATATATGAGCAATACAATTATAAATTGATTGAGATACCTTGTTTGTCTGTTGATGAGCGAGTTAATTTTATTCTTTCGAACATGAGCCAATAGAATGAAGAAAAAGATTCTCGTTAGTGCTTGCCTAATGGGACATAACGTTCGCTACAACGGAACAGCAAAAGCGCATTTACAAACAGTTTTATTACGTTGGCAGGAAGAGCAGCGTTTAGTGATATTTTGTCCTGAGTTGGCCGCTGGGTTACCAACTCCACGCTTACCTGTAGAAATTATTTCAGCGACTGGTTATGAGGTGATGCAAGGTAACGCTAAGATGCTTGAAAGTACGGGAACTGATGTGACTTCACATTATCAGTTGGCAGCATGGCTTGCTTTGCAACGGGCTGAAGAGGAAGGTTGTGTTGCTGCACTTTTAACCGATGGGAGTCCCACTTGTGGCGTTAATCATATTTATGATGGAACATTTAATGGCAAGACAGTTCTAGGTATGGGGGTCGCAACAACATTATTATCCCAATCAGGGATTTCTATGTTTTCTCACTCACAGATTGATGAGTTAGTCGAATGGGTTAAATAGTCATCGCCAACAATATCTCTATCTTGAAATCACGCACCGTTAGCTTTCGTTTTTATTGTGGTGATTTCCCCATGGTGAAGTAGGGGATAAATCAGTTTCATCAATTGAACTCTCTTCTAACATATCAAGATAGAGAGCTTCAACTTCAGCTCGTGCCCATGGTGTTCTGCGAAGAAACTTTAAGCTCGATTTGATACTTGGATCTTTGGTGAAGCAATTGATTTTGATGATACGACCTAATTTTGGCCAGCCATATCGATTGACCAATGCAGTCACTTGCATTTCAAGTGTGATTCCATGCAATGGGTCTTTGGAAGTATGCTCGCTCATTATTATTATCCTGTGTCATTATCTTATGTTTTTAAAGCCTGCGAAGATTACAAGAAATGAAGGTTAGTGGCAATCAATACTCACAGCCTCTAGATTTTGCGAGAGCATTTCATCTATACAAGAATAACGGCTAAATAGTAGGGAATGACGTTAAACCGCATAACTAACAAAGGCAGATATAACCATGAATGTCATTTAACATAATATGCATTATGCGAACTAAAGTATAAAATGAAGAAATCCAGCGTTCTGGCTGGTTAATCGTGTTGGTTTGTTTATCGCTTTTCTGGGTATTTTTTATACTTTTATCTAAGGTGCTTTTAGTACCTTGCTTTTTAACTTTCAAGCCATCCATGGCTATGCTATTACAAATTATAAAAACTTTTCCTTTATGAAATTTTCAAACTCATAAGCAAGAATGGCATGGACCTCTTCTGATGGGTGAACTCTATCATTAAATATATGCTTATGATCAGAGACCATTTCATCTATTTTATTTAATTCGACATAACTTCCGCTGTAATAGCTCTTATCGATTACATATCCGGGTAATTCTTTGGCTTTTTCAATAACTGATTCAAAGATTTTGTTGGTATCGAAAAAGTGAATTTTAATATCTTTATTTTTAGAACTCATCTCATTAACTAAGCTACGAACTTTTTCATTATGCTCCATACTTAAGGAGGTTAACCTCGCTCGTTGTTCGTTAGTTTTGCTTTTAGCTGATGGCGTATGTGAGATATCAGGTATTCCAGCAATAATAATATTTTTAGTGCCTTTTTTTATTAATTTAGTCATATTGGATTTTTGTGCTTTTATCACCCTATCCACATCATCTTTCTTGTATGTCATATAATCATTTGCACCTGCCATCATTATCGCTAAATCGTTTTTCGTTGTTTTTACCTTTTTTAACTGTTTTTTAATACTTGACAAAAAATGGCAGGCAAATCCCTCTTTAAGCTTATAGTTCCCTGCGACAGCACCACCATAAGATAAATTCACACATTTATTAAAGAGTAAATTGGGTTTGCTTAAGTGGTCAACCCAAGTGAATCCATTGGTGAATCGGCCTTTATAATATTGAATTGCTGAGGGGAAAATCCTTTTGAATCTTTTAAAAATATTTCCTGAATCTGAAAGGCTATCACCTAGAACAATCAGTTTATCAAAGTTATTTAATTTCTCATTTGTATTTTTTATTGAAGTTATATTATCTATTTTTATATTACTCACTCTATTTTTTTCTATGCATTTTTTTAATAACAGATATCTATTATCATTGCAGTGGCTGCTATTTATGCTATCTATATATAACTTCATATCATTTACCTTATTTTAAATATTGCAGAAGATCCTATATATATATCCTCCCTACTTCTTTAAAAAAATGATGATATTCTAACCAGTTAAAGGGACTTGGAAGACTCCTGAAGAAAGAGTTAGAATGAATCAATAAATAAACAATGATAACAACATGAGGTCCCTATGATTATTTTAGTAACCGGTGCAACATCAGGCTTTGGTGAGGCAATTGCACGTAAATTTATTCAGCATAATTTCACGGTAATTGGTACAGGGCGCAGAACAGAAAGATTAAATGCTTTGCATCAAGAATTAGGTGATAAATTTTATCCGTTAACCCTTGATATTCAAGATAGAAAAGCTATTCAGCACGCAATTTCTAGCCTACCTTCTCACCTTAAAAATATTGATATATTAGTCAATAATGCGGGATTGGCTTTAGGGTTAGAACCTGCTTTTGATGCCAACCCGGATGACTGGGAAGTGATGATCAACACGAATACAAAAGGGTTGGTGAACATGACTTACGAAGTATTACAGGATATGGTCGAGAAAAACCACGGGCATATTATTAATATCGGATCAACTGCAGCCTCTTGGCCATATAAAGGCGGTAATGTCTATGGCGCGACTAAGGCATTTGTAAAACAGTTTTCTTTAGGATTACGTGCAGACTTATACGGTAAAAAAATTCGAGTTACCGATATCGAACCGGGCTTAGTTGGGGGTACCGAGTTTTCCAATGTGCGCTTTAAAGGGGATGATGATAAAGTTACCAATACGTATAAAGGTGCTGAGGCGTTAACACCAGACGATATTGCTGAAACCGTTTTTTGGGTTGCAACACTCCCAGCACACATGAATGTGAATACATTAGAGTTGATGCCTGTATGTCAAACATTCGCAGGATTAACCGTTCATAAACAATGATAATTTTTCGTACTATTCTATAAAGACGAACCCCTTGATTTTTAGCTATACTCCGTTAATACACTTAGCTTGATCACAGAAGGAACTTACATGAGCACGTCAATGCAGTTTATTAAAAAGAGCCTTACCGCGATTTGCTTTTGCCTTCCACTAATGGGAATGAGTGCCGCACAAGCCGCGAATACCTCTTGTACAGCTGGCAGCACCTGTGTCTCTGTCGGTAGCGGTAATGATCCTCTTAATAAGGAACAGGCTCGCCAAGAAAAAGAACAGTGGGATGAAACTAAAATGCTACGTTCTAAAGTGAATAGTCGTACAGAGAAAGAATTCGATAAAATCGATGCCGCATTTGATGCAAAAGATAAATGTGAGAAAAGTTTAAATCTGAATGCCTATTGGGAGCCCAATACTCAACGTTGTCTTGATGTAAATAGTGGTCGTCCAATCGCAAATCCGTAATTTGTTGTCATGGTTTTGATGTGGCATAAACGTATTAAAGTAGGATAAATGATGAAAACCAAAATTGTAATACCCTTATTTTTAGCGCTTTTAGCCCCTGCTTTCGCTCACGCTTCATGTGAAAGCGTCATCGAGGAAATTAGGCAGAAAATCATAAATAATGGCGTACCCAAAGATGGTTTTAGTTTAGTTGCGGTTCCCAATGATGAAGTTGACCCTGCTAAAGGGCAAGTTGTTGGACACTGCCAGAATGATACTTATAAAATCATTTATACTCGTCATCAGTAAATCTTCTCGTATTAATTTTTTCCACAAAAAAAAAAGGGCACTCATTCAAGTGCCCTTTTATTTTGATTACGTAGATAAGTTATAGAGCAGGAACACCAACGAATTCTTGCAGTTTTTCCCCATCTAAATAATGCCCTAGCTCTTTTTCTTCAGGACGTAATAAATATGGGATTTCACCAAGCAATGGTGCTTTGATGTGCTGCTGCATACGTTTGATGATTTGAGCGTAATGAGCTAAGCCAGGGTTAATTCTGTTTGCGACCCAGCCAATTAACGGCAACCCGTCATTTCTTATTGCTTCAGCGGTTAATAGTGCATGGTTAACACAGCCATGCTGAATTCCTACCACTAAAATAACACCGACAGATTGCCCTTTCAGCCAATCTGCATAGAAAGTATTATCATCAAGCAGATAACGCCATCCCCCATTACCTTCAATAACCACCGTATCACATTGCTCATGAAGACGGTCTAATCCTGATTTTATTTTATTGAAATCAATTTTATTTTCATGGCTATAGTTATCATCAAGCCTAACTGGGTTCACATCATCATAAGAAACCAGATCTTTCGATACGCTATGAATGAATAAAGCATCTTTATTGCGCTTCCCTTCGGGCGTATCGATGCATTGATCTGCAATAGGTTTATATCCTACAGCCTTAATTCCTTGATTATTTAGTGCTTGTAATATTGCTAGTGTCGATACCGTCTTCCCGACATCTGTATCTGTCCCGGTAATAAATAGATTCATCATGTTTTTTCTATCCTGAAGTGACAGACTGTGTGGCAGCAAAATGCTGTAAAAATGACATGAATTCAGTTTATGGGAATGGGAAAATAAGAAGTTTGCGTTAGCTCAATTTTGTGTAAGATAATAAGAACTTTATCGAATTGTACTAACCTTGTAATAATTTTAGTAACAACGAACCATCATATAATGAGTGATGAATAACCGCAGTTTCACTTTCTTTAATAGAAAATGTTGACTTTTCAATAAGTAATTTTGAACGATACAAAGGATTTACATATAAATTGATATAATGATGCAATTGGGTATGCCAATATTTTTCTGAACTATTTAATGGGGAATTGATAAGAATAAGTTGAGTGCCGAGTATATTTATCATCATTGCTAACGGGTGTGCTAATTGCTGAGCAACAGAATCCAGTATTTTTAAGCATAATGAATCTGCGATATTTGCTCCCTGACAAATAGCTTCAATATTTATTTCTTTTTGGTTTAATATCGACGCCGGATAATCTGCAAGCAATATTCTCGCTTGTTTTAATATGGATGAAACGGATACCAATGTTTCTAAACACCCTTTCCCACCACAATAACAATCAAGTCCCTGTAAGATCTCTACAGGAATATGACCAAATAAAATAGGATGTCGTGTACTGGAATCTAAAGATTTTTCCTGATTGAGTACGGCAACATTCACTACATCATGTAGCTGCAAATAAATAATGTTTTTGTTTCTTCGCTGGGTTGAATAACTTAAATTATCCATAAGCGCTAATGCGTTTACTGAGGGATTCAAGTAAACGGGTAATCCAGTTTGTTCTGTCAAATAATTGCTAATCGGCAACGCATCTAAATCATAATTTGGTAATCTATAAATGACACCTGAAGATGAATCTAGAATACCATCGAGTAGAATGCTAATTGCGGTAACTCGCTCCAAGCAATTCTTATTCTGTTCAAAAAACAGACTCATTAGCGCAGATAATTGCAGGCAAAATTGTTGATTTCCTTTCACATCAAAAGAATAACTATTTTCTGCAAGAGTCTTCGAGCTAATTTCTTTGAGTGAAAGTGTCAGTTGATTGTTTTCAATTCGGATTGCAAGAAATTGCCAGCCTTCACTTTCGGTCACCAGACCGATGGCCGGACGTCCTCTCAAACCCAAGACTGGAAACTCACGCTCTTGAATGAGGTGTGCATCCATTAATTCACGGGTGATTTTAGTAATACTTGCGGGCGCGAGTTGAGATTGCTTAGACAACGCAATACGAGAAATTGGACCATGCTGAGCAATAACTCGGTACACAATTCCTGTATTCAGTTGTTTAATTTGATCAATGTGGCCCGTTTGATTTGTCATTTTTAGCTCAGAATTCGTTATAACGCTACCCGTGATTATGCCCTATGCGCTGAAATTCATGACTTCATTTACATACGAAATGTGATATATATCTCGTTAATCTATTGATTCGATTGACCGACAATATTGTGTAATAACAATTCGGTTAGTTTCTTCGCTGCAGCTGGCTGGGTGCGTCTTGTATTGTAAACTAACCAAACTTCTGATGTGGCCTGACTGTTCGCTAACTTGAGGTACCTCACACCATCAATTTTCATTCGAGTGAAAGACTCAGTGATAATTGATATCCCCATCCCAGCAGAAACTAATCCTAAAATAGTCATTGCCTCACCAGCTTCTTGAGAAATCGTGGGTACAACGCCCTCAGAAGCCAGCAAATGATTTATTTCATCATATAATGCCGTGCCCACCTCTCGCTCAAAGAAGACCAGAGGATAAGCTGCGAGTTGCTGAATACTAACGCCAGTATCTTCATAAGCTAACAATGGGTGACCTTCATAAACTGCCACCATAAAAGGCTCTTTAAACAGTAACTGATAATCAAGTTGCTCCGGCAATATTGTATTACGCATGATGCCAATATCAATTCGCCCAGTTACTAGTGGCGGAATTTGCTGTTTAGTGTTCATCTGGTGCATGTGAATTGATACGTCGGGATAAGCTTCACGGTATTGACGTAAGCTCATCGTGACCTTGTGCATAAAGGGTGTCGTCGATGTAAAACCAATAGAGAGTTCACCAAGTTCGCCCTTTTCCATACGGGCGGCTTTGGTCGCTGCGGCATCGACTTGCCCCAAGATTTGATAGGCTTCTTTTAAGAACATAGCCCCAGCCGGGGTTAGTGCAACATTTCGATTATTTCGTTCCAGTAACTTCGCATTGATTTTCTCTTCAAGCAACTGAATTTGTTGACTTAATGGAGGCTGAGATATGTGCAAGCGTTCAGCTGCTCGTCCAAAATGTAGTTCTTCTGCGACCGCAATAAAATAACGTAAATGGCGTAGTTCAATATTCATGGTGATTGATACTTTAAAAATATTATTATGTATAATTAATATATTAGACAAAAAAGTTGAAACTTTCTATTCTTTGATCGAAATCAAATGAGTTGCACCGTCAAGGAATAGCTATGGAACCGTCATCAAATCGCCTTTCAACGAACACCATCATGGAGGATAAAACGACTAAAACCTTGATCAGCAGCGATCCAAAAAAGCATTATATCCAACGGGATGATGCTCTCTATCTGCGGGTGACACTCTCATTTTTTACCGTGGGCTTTGCAACCTTCGCCCTCCTATATTTTGTCCAGCCAATTTTACCGATGTTATCCGCCGATTTTAATGTTTCTCCGGCAACTGCAAGTTTATCACTCTCACTCAGTACTGGGCTGATGGCGCTCGGTTTACTGGTTACTGGGCCTATTTCAGATGCTATTGGCCGTAAAAATGTGATGGTGATATCCCTCACATGTGCAGCAATATTTACGTTAATGAGTTCAGTAATGCAAAGCTGGCAAGGAATATTGATTGCTCGAGCATTAGTTGGTCTATCTTTAAGTGGTGTTGCGGCGGTTGCGATGACCTACTTAAGCGAAGAAATCCATCCTAGCTATGTAGCCCTCTCCATGGGACTGTATATTAGCGGTAATTCGATTGGTGGAATGAGCGGGCGTCTAATGACTGGTGTCGTAGCTGATTATTATTCTTGGCGGGTTGCGGTCGTTATTTTAGGCACTTTAGCGTTAATTGCCGCAATTGGTTTTTGGCGTTTATTACCCCCTTCCCAACATTTTAGGGCCACCTCTCTCAAACCTAGAAATCTTTGGGTTAACCTACACTTACATCTACGAGATAAGGGATTGCCTTGGTTGTTTATTGAAGGCTTTGTGCTGATGGGCGCCTTTGTCACAATGTACAACTATATTGGTTACCGTTTATTGGAACCACCCTATAATTTTAGCCAATCAGTTGTTGGATTTTTATCTATTATCTATTTAACTGGCACTTATAGCGCAACAAAAACGGGTAGCTTAACTCAGAAATACGGTTATGGCAGAGTGCTCATTGCTGCTATTGGTATGATGCTCATTGGCGTGGTATTAACGTTACACCCAAACATATGGATAATATTGACGGGTATGACTGTGTTAACCGCTGGTTTTTTTGCAGGACATTCGGTAGCTAGTAGTTGGGTTGGTCGTCGAGCCAAGCGTGCCCGCGGACAAGCTTCATCTCTTTACCTTTTTAGCTATTACGCAGGTTCCAGCATTGCAGGTACATTAGGTGGGGTTTTCTGGTCATTTTATGGATGGAATGGCGTCGCATTGTTCATTTCGGTAATTCTATTACTTGGTGTAGCTATCGGCTATAAGCTGAAGAATAAATGCTAGCGGCTAATATCGAGCTTATTTTTAGTCAATAGGCTAGATAGCCTGAACATCGGCATTATTTATATTCCGGTAATAATGACGATGTTCAGGTTAAATTTAGATAATACATTGATATTAAATTGGATTATAGAATATAGCCCTTTCAGTATGAATCGTAATAAGAGTATAATCACGTAGGTATCCTAGTTGAAATTAATTGATAAACACGGTAGCTAATGTTAGTTTTGGTTTATCACCCATCTGAATGTTGTAACTAAAAAAGGCTCTGTGATGAGTAAAAAACAAGAATTAATCACTCATTTTAATCAGTTAGAATTCAGCATTAACCAGTTTTGTCATCATCTAACTAAGCAAGACCGCATTCAGGCCTGTGTATTCAGTTTGCCTGAAGTCCTTAAAGGTGATGAACATAACGAAGTTTCCTCGATATTTGTTGATAAACACGTTGGAATCGATGCTATTAACCATACTATTGAGCTATTTAAGTTGCTCTTTATCCACAATAAATCTGAATCTGTTAGTAATAAAGCGGCAATTCGTTTGCCTGGTGCCATCGTTATCGAAGCATCCCTACCCGATTACCATCTCTTTCAATCGTTAATAACCGATATAAATCAATTAAAACTAAGCATAAAAAATATCGTTACTCAGGTTGACGAATCTCATCGTTTTGAGTTTATACGCGAGAGCCTTCATGGGTTATTAACCCTTAATACCTATCGAACAATCACGTCGATTGTAGATGTGGATACGGTTCGCTTTGGGTGGGCAAATAAAAAAGTTATTAATAAAGTCACTCAAGAACAGATGCTTAGTAGATTACAGGCTAGTTTAGAAAGTGGTCGAACACCTTCTCATATGCAGAGGGAACATTGGCAGTTGCAATTGGAGAATGAAATAGCCTTGATCCGCTCTCTTCCTCATGATGCCATTTTAAAAACCCAGCGCCCTGTAAAAGTTCAGCCCATTGCCAGAGTATGGGATAAAGAGAGTCAGAAACAGGTTCAGTATCCTTGTGCAACACCATTGCTTATCTTTGCCGTAGAAAAAAGTCTTGAAGATATTACGGTTGGTGAATTATCAGATTACCATGTTGATCAGATTGCGCTACGCCATCGTCCACGATCTAAACCTGTAGAATTACTCATTCCAAGATTAAATTTGTATATTGAACGATAAAAAAAGCCCCGATTCTATTATTAGTATCGGGGCTGACCTCAATTTATTGTGATGGATAAATTAAGATTTCATACTTCCAACCATGTCTTCTGGACGAACCCACTCATCAAATTGAGCTTCAGTTAAGTAGTTCAATTTCAGTGCGGCTTCTTTCAGGGTAAGACCTTCTTTATGAGCTTTTTTAGCAATTTCAGCTGCTTTGTCATAACCAATGTGGGTATTTAAAGCCGTTACCAGCATCAGAGATTCATGCAGTAATTTTTCAATACGCTCACGGTTTGGTTCGATACCTTCAGCACAGTGCTCATTAAAGCTACGCATACCATCCGCGAGTAAACGAATAGATTGTAAGAAGTTATCAATAACCATTGGGCGGAATACGTTCAGCTCAAAATTACCTGAAGCACCACCGATGTTAACAGCTACATCGTTACCCATCACTTGTGCGCACAGCATGGTTAATGCTTCACATTGTGTTGGGTTAACTTTACCTGGCATGATTGAGCTGCCTGGTTCGTTTTCAGGGATTGATATTTCACCAATACCACAACGAGGACCTGAAGCTAACCATCTAACATCATTAGCAATCTTCATTAATGATGCAGCTAAGCCTTTCAGGGCTCCGTGAGCATGAACTAATGCATCACAGGTCGCGAGCGCTTCAAATTTGTTGGGTGAAGTAACAAATGGTTGACCGGTTAATTCAGCAATTTTCTTCGCCACACGTACCGCATATTCAGGATGCGTGTTTAGACCCGTACCAACAGCTGTTCCACCTAGCGCCAGTTCACAAACATGTGGAACTGAGTTTTCAATATGCTTTTCATTGTGAGCCAGCATTGCCGCCCAGCCAGAAATTTCTTGGCCTAAAGTCAATGGAGTAGCATCTTGTAAGTGAGTACGACCAATTTTTACGATATCTTTGAATTCTTTCGCTTTCGCGTCGAGAGTTTTGTGCAGAACTTTCAGTTCTGGCAGGAGATGTTCACGGATCCCCACAACCGCAGCGACATGCATTGCTGTTGGGAAAACGTCGTTGGAGCTTTGGCTCTTGTTAACATCATCATTAGGGTGAATCAGACGGTCATTACCACGTTGACCTCCGAGGATCTCGCTACCACGGTTAGCTAGCACCTCATTCATGTTCATGTTACTTTGAGTACCAGAACCGGTTTGCCAGATAGCAAGAGGGAATTCTGTTGGGTGTTTGCCAGCGAGCACTTCATCTGCCGCAGCGATAATTGCGTCACCGCGATCTTTTGGCAGCAAACCTAAATCCATGTTCACACTTGCCGCTGCTTTTTTAGTCACCGCTAATGCGTGAATTAAGGCAACAGGCATTTTTTCTACAGAGATACGGAAATGTTCTAAAGAACGCTGCGTTTGCGCGCCCCACAAGTGGTCAGCAGGTACTTCAATTGGTCCCATTGAGTCTTTTTCAATGCGAGTGGCTGCCATTACTAGCTCCTTAGGTACATACTCAGAATAATTGATTTTAGAATCATCTGCTTGCAGGTAAGCAAATAACCGAGCAGTATAATGCCACAAATTGAATTTCAATTATGAGACTTGGTCGAGCTTATTGTACTGTAGTAAAAAGGAAATTAGTTGATTTTTGCAAAAAAGAGAATTTCGTTATGCTGAAAATGATAAACAAAGTCCAGAACTATGATTGGGGTAGTAAAACCGCCCTGACCCAACTGTATGGTTACCCAAACCCGGACAATTTACCTATGGCAGAACTTTGGATGGGAGCCCACCCAAAGGCAAGTTCTGAGGTGATTTCACCGCAAACAAATCAAAAAGTTTCACTTGAATCATTGATCAATGATGACCCAGAGCGAATTTTAGGGGCGAAAGTTGCTAAACACTTTGGTCGCCTACCTTATCTTTTTAAAGTTTTGTGTGCTGCACAACCATTATCAGTGCAAGTACATCCAAATAAAGCGTATGCTAAAGCGGGATTTGCTAAAGAAAATGCTGCTGGAATTCCTTTAGATTCCCCTATTCGTAATTATAAAGATGATAACCATAAGCCAGAATTGATCTATGCTTTAACACCATTTAAAGCCATGAATGCGTTTCGTCCTATCGACGAAATTGTCGAATATTTAGATTTTATCTCTGCAGCCCATCCTGATATTCAATTATTTATTCAAGAGCCAACAGAAGAAAAACTAGGAAAATTATTTGCACAGATTCTTAATTTGACTGGTGAGCAAAAAGATCTCGCATTAGGTGTATTAAAAGCTGCGCTAAATAGTAAACAAGGTGAACCATGGAATTCAATCAAGCAGATGACAAGTTTATATCCCGATGATAACGGGCTATTTACCCCTCTTCTACTAAATATCGTTGAATTACAACCAGGTGAAGCAATGTTTTTGTATGCCCGAACACCTCATGCCTATTTAGAAGGTGTTGGCTTAGAAGTTATGGCAAACTCTGATAATGTATTGCGCGCAGGTTTGACCAGTAAACATATTGATACAAAAGAACTGATTGATAATATTGATTTTAAGTCAACTAAAGCTCGCGATTTGCTCAATATCCCCGAAAAATCTGGAAATGTCTGGAAATATAAGATCCCAGTGGAAGATTTTTCATTTAATATATATTCTATTAGCCGCTCGGGAGTATCCATTACTAATAATAGTGCTTCAATTTTATTCTGTATTGAAGGCGAATTAGTGTTACGCACTGGTACTCAAGAAATAAACATGAATTCTGGTGAATCTGTTTTTTTACCTGCCTATGAGGATAACCTTTCCATTTATGGAGATGGTAAGTTGGCTCGAGTGTTTAATATTTAGTGTCATATTCTGTATTTAGCCGTTTACACACACAGTAAAACGGGTAATAAAACTTATATTATTTATACGTAGGTACGCTACGCTCGTACTGAAAGGATGGATGTCTACAATGAAAAAGTCATTAGTTGCGGTTGGTGTTATCGTTGCTCTAGGTGCTGCATGGACCGGTGCATCATGGTATACAGGCTCTAAAGTTGAAGCTGAACTGAAAAAAGTCATTGATAAATCAAATGAGTTTGTTACAGCAAACGACCCTAGCTCAGACGTCAGCTTTAAAATGGAAAACTACAAACGTGGCGTTTTCTCTTCTCAAGCAGACATCGTGATTGGTTCAGCAGGTAAACCTGATGAAAATATCGTATTCAAAGCAGATATTGCTCATGGTCCATTACCATTAACGCAAGTTGCTAAATTCAACTTAATGCCTAAATTAGGCGCAGTAAATGTTGAATTAGCCAATACAGCAGCAACTAAAGAGCTGTTCGAAGCTACCAAAGGTAAGCCATTCATGAATGGTACTGCGGTTATCGGTTACAGCAAAAATGTTGACTCTAACATTGAACTGATTCCTCTTGAATATGCTAAAGATGACAGCAAATTCTCGTTCAGTGGTGCAAAATTAGATATCTCAACAGGTACTGACTTAGAAACTGTTGATGCATTATTAGTCACTGATAGCGTCGTTGTTAGCAGTGCAAATAATTCAGAAGCCGTTACCATGAAAGGTCTAAAACTGTTTTCTAATGTGAAGAAAACTCAATACGGTTTCTACACAGGTAAACAAGAGTTTGTTATCGCTGATACTGACGTTAACATCCCAGAGACTAAGTTCTCTTTCAAAAACCTAAGTGTTGCTAGTGATACCTCAATTAACGGCGAAGACGTTAAAGGTAACATGACTTACAAAATTAGCGATGTTAAAGCATTAGAACAAAACTTAGGTTCTGGTGAATTAACTGTTGCTATCGAAAAATTAGATGCGAAAGCATTAGGTAAATTTGTAGAACAATATAACAAAGCGTTAGCTGAAGGCTTAGCAAGTGGTAACCCATCTGAAGCAAGCGAAGCTATCGCAATGCAAATGCTCACCACTACTTTACCAGAGTTAATGAAAAGCAAACCAGTACTGACTGTTAGCCCGTTCTACTGGAAAAACGAAGCTGGCCAAAGCTCTATCGACCTGAATATCACTTTCAACCAGTGGAATCAGGACGAAGTCACTTCATTAGCAATGTCTAATAAAGTTGATGAAGCATTCAAAAAGCTGATCACCTCTTTTGACTTCAGCATGAAACTGAACAAGCCAATGATTATTGAGTCAATGACTCAAGCTATGATCTTAGATGGCGGTGTTCCAGCGGCTGCCGAAGATAAAAAGGCCATCCAAGAACAAGTTACTGCTGAATTTGAAGGTGTTCAACAAATGTTGACTGCTGACATGTTCTCTAACCCGTTCGAAGAAATGTTCATGACTGACGAACAGCGTGCAGAAAAAGCAAAAGAGAAAAAACATCCTTGGATGATCGATAGCGAAAAAGATTTAACAATGACTGTTAAATTTGCAGGTAATGACCTGACTTTCAACGATGACAAATATACCTTAGCTGAATTCTTAACTAAGATGAAAATGATGTCTGGTCCAGAAGATACTATGGGCTACGAAGAAGAAGCTCAACCTGCTGAAGGCGCTGAAGTTAGCGAGCAAGTATTAGAAGTTGAGCAACCAGCAGAAGCACCGGCTGCGCCAGCTGCACAATAATTTATCCTACGATAAATTGATTAAACGCCAGTCTTTATGACTGGCGTTTTTGCTTATATTAACTATATTTTTCATTGCTTTTTATGTAATTACAGACAAAATGGGGGCAGAACATTCATAAGGATCATTTATTGTGATAAATAGACAACTCCCTTTAACCGATATCCATCGTCATCTTGATGGAAATATTCGTCCTGAAACTATTCTTTCCCTTGCACAGCAACACAATATCCAACTTCCGGCCGATGAAATTGAAGCATTAAGACCTCACGTCCAAATTATGGGGCAAGAAGCTGACTTGGTTGGTTTTTTAACTAAATTAGATTGGGGTGTTGCAGTATTAGCAGACTTAGATGCCTGTAAGCGTGTCGCATTTGAAAACGTTGAAGATGCATTTAATGCAGGTATTGATTATGCAGAATTACGTTTTTCCCCCTACTACATGGCGATGAAACATCAGCTTCCTGTTGAAAGCGTTGTAGAAGCCGTTATTGATGGTATTGCTGCAGGCTGTCGCCAGTATGATATTAAAGTTAATTTAATCGGTATTTTAAGCCGTACTTTCGGTCAACAAGCCTGCGCTCTTGAACTCGAAGGTTTACTGGCTCACCGTGATAAGCTTTGTGCACTTGACCTTGCTGGTGATGAACTGGGCTTCCCCGGTGCTCTATTCGAAGAACATTTTATTAAAGCACGTAATACCGGGCTCAATATTACTGTTCATGCAGGTGAAGCGGCTGGAGCAGCAAGTATATGGCATGCTATCAAAGAATTAGGTGCTCAGCGTATTGGTCATGGTGTTAAAGCTATTGAAGATCCAGAACTTATTGAGTATCTGGCTAAAAATCACATTGGCATTGAGAGCTGTTTAACCTCCAATATCCAAACCAGTACTGTAGCTTCACTTTCTCAACATCCGCTGAAAACATTTTTATCTCATGGTGTATTGGCTTCAATTAATACCGATGACCCTGCCGTTCAAGGCATTGAGCTTCCTTATGAGTATAATGTTGCTGCCCCGCAAGCTGGTCTAACCTCGAGTGAAATTGAGCAAGCACAACGAAATGGTTTAACCATGGCATTTTTATCCGAAAGTGAAAAAGCGGAATTGACACGTAAAGCGGCTAATCGCTAACCCTTCTGATCTTTGGGCAGAGCACCTATTCTGCCCTGTTTAACCTTTCCTTTTATAGTTAATTTGCACTGATGCCCATGTTCTTTTTTGTTATTACCCCACCTGTATGTTGTAACTAAATTATCAGTATTAATAAAGGCAGATAAACTGCCTTCTTAAATTCAATGTAAACTACTGTTTGTCTAAACGTTTGGCGTAATGCTGGGCGATAACGGCGCAAACCATCAATTGAATTTGATGAAAAATCATTAATGGTAATAAAATGATCCCCACTGAAGCCGCAGGAAACAAGACATTAGCCATTGGAACACCATTGGCTAAGCTCTTTTTTGAACCACAAAAAAGGATTGTAATTTCATCCTCTTTATTAAAGCCAAAAATACGCGCTGACATGACATTAATAACCATCACCACAACGAGTATGAAACAGGAGACCAAGGTAATAATAAACAGTGAATACGCATCAATTGTTTGCCAAATCCCCTCTACTACAGCCTCACTAAATGCCACATAAACCACCAATAGAATTGATGACCGATCTGTTGTATTCACTAACCGACGGTGACGGTTAATCCAATTAGCAATCAGTGGTCGACATAAATGCCCCACTACAAACGGTAGCATCAGCTGTAACATAATCGAGCCGATAGCATTCAAGGTATCCATCGCTTGGCTACCATCCGTATCCATCAGAATACCCACCAAGATAGGCGATAAAAAAACACCTAAAATACTGGATGCCGATGCACTACAAATGGCAGATGCAACATTTCCACCTGCCACTGATGTAAACGCTATCGCTGATTGTACGGTAGCAGGAAGCGCACATAGATATAAAAATCCCATGTAAACAGTTGGAGACATCCATTCAGGAACCATGAACCGCAACGCGACACCGATGATCGGAAAGAGAATAAATGTACTCGCAAATACCAGTAAATGCAGTCGCCAGTGCCCCATTCCAGCTACGATAGATTCTCTGGATAACTTCGCGCCGTGCATAAAAAATAGTAACGCAATTGCAGCAGTCGTTAAGTATTGAAAGAATATTTTGACGTTCCCTTCGCAAGGAAAAATACTGGCAACAACTACAACACCAATCATGATTAACAAGAAAGAGTCTATCTTGAGTTTTGCTAATAAATTCATTCGATTTCTCATAAATAAAAGCCAGTATTTAATGACTAGCTTTATCTTCAGCGGTGAACCTTAGAAAATATTTTCAATGGTACGCTTTTGTTGTGCTGACGCTATACCTGCCTCAATCAGCTTCATAATATCGATAGCTTCATTTGGGGTTACAGGATTCGGTTTCCCAAGACGAATAGCATCGTGAATAGCGTCATAATAGCCGCCATAATTTCCTTTTTCGTTTGGCCACGGTTTGCTGACCATGTCATCGCCTTGTGACAACGTCACAATTCCAAGGTTAGGATCTTCCCCCCAATGCTCACCTTGAGGTATAGCACCGCCTTTCAATGCATCTTCCTGTGTATCTAAGCCATACTTAACATAGCTACCTTGCATACCGTGGATAGTATAAATTGGCATTGGTGCAGCAGCGAGTGTGGTGGAGTGCAGAACGACTTTTTTATCGCCATATTCCAGCATTGCATGGAAATAATCCACAGCTTGAGCCCCCGGACGAATAATTCCCAAATCCACAGTAATCCCTGTCGGCTTTCCAAAATATTGTAATACTTGGTCAATAACATGTGGACCTAGGTCATACCAAATTCCAGCACCGGGAATATCTGCTTCACGCCAACGTTGTCTAACAACCGGTCGGTAGCGATCAAAATGAGATTCATAATATTTAATTTCCCCTAAACAGCCATCACGCAAGATTTTTTGCACTGTTCGAAAACCTGAATCCCAACGGCGATTGTGATAAATCGATAGCAATTTTCCGGCTTTTTCAGCCTGCTCTTTCAATTTAACGGCTTCTTCAACGCTCAACGTAAACGGCTTATCGACCACCACATGTTTACCTGCCGCCAATGCATCCCTAGCAAGTGGATAGTGAGTATCATTAGGCGTTGGAATAACGACTAATTCAATTTCAGGGTCAGCAAATAGCTGTTCTGGTGTTGCCACAACCTTTACATCAGGAAAATCAATGTTGACTTTATTGGCGTCACTACTGGAAATCGTTGTTAATTCGAAGCCATCAAACATCGCTAAAAATGGCGCATGAAATGTTTTACTCGCATAACCGTAGCCGACGATCCCGACTTTAATTGGTTTGGACATTTGAACCTCACAGTAAGTGCTATATTTTGCTATTCTGAAAAAGTATCATCAGAACGAATCAATTAGCAAATAAATCTATGATAGGATTATAAATTATCTATCTTGTTTAGTAATAATGGACTCTTAATTTATGACTTCTGCTTATAACGCTGGCCGTATTACGGGTTGGCTATTAGTACCTGCAAGCTATCTATTACTGACTCTTTTCGCTGTCTGCAGTATGACGGTAATGTACTGTCTCAAGTTTTATGAGATTGTAACGAGCATTGATAACTGGAGCGGTTATATTACTCCTGAATGGTACCTTTCATTCGCCATCAGTATCGCAATGACCTTATTCAGTCTGCATGTCACTCAATTGATGTTCAAACGTTCCCGTAATTTCCCACGCCGTTTTACCATTTGGTTACTCGTTTTAGTTTTAATTGGCTTAAAAACATTTGCCTTTTCGCCTATTGATGACCAAACCGCGATTCAAATCCTCGCATGGCCCCTGTTAGGTGCTGCTTTTTTTGTTCCTTATTTGAAAGTTTCGAAACACGTGAAAATGACTTTCACACAAGATCGATAAGCATCACAAAAATAGCTTTGTTATCATAGCCTCCGTTAAACTGACATTGGTCAGTTTTTGGGCTTTTATTCTCATTTCAGGCAATGTAATGACTGACTATTTATTACTCTTTATTGCGACGGTGTTGGTAAACAACTTCGTTCTGGTTAAATTCTTAGGGTTATGCCCATTTATGGGTGTTTCAAAAAAACTCGAAACGGCGATTGGGATGGGGTTTGCGACCACGTTCGTGATGACGCTCGCCTCAATTAGTTCGTGGCTGATCGATACGTTGATTTTGATCCCTTTAGATCTCATATACCTGCGTACATTGAGTTTTATTCTTGTTATTGCCGTCGTCGTACAATTTACTGAGATGGTGGTAAGAAAAACCAGCCCAACGCTGTACCGTCTGTTGGGGATTTTTCTACCGTTAATCACTACCAACTGTGCGGTATTAGGGGTTGCACTGCTTAATATCAATCAATCCCACAATTTCCTGCAATCCGCTGTCTATGGCTTTAGTGCCGCAGTCGGGTTCTCTTTTGTCATGGTGCTATTTGCCGCTATTCGTGAACGCCTAGCCGTTGCAAATGTGCCTGCACCTTTTAAGGGTTCGTCAATTGGCCTAATTACTGCAGGGCTGATGTCTCTCGCATTTATGGGCTTTAGTGGTTTGGTGAAATTCTAATGATGTCATTATGGATTGCGATTGGCATATTAGCCTTTTTCGGACTCATTTTTGGTCTGATTTTAGGTTATGCCTCATTACGTTTTAAAGTTGAAGAAGATCCTATTGTTGAAAAACTGGATGCGATTCTACCGCAAAGCCAGTGTGGTCAATGCAGTTATCCGGGATGTCGTCCTTATGCTGAAGCGGTGGCAAACAATGGCGAAATGATCAATAAATGCGCCCCCGGCGGCGAGCAAGTTATGCTCAAAATTGCCGAGTTAATGAACGTTGACCCGCAACCTATTGATGGTGATGAGAACGCACAGAATCCTGTTCGTAAAGTTGCTGTTATTGATGAAGAAAATTGCATCGGTTGTACCAAATGTATTCAAGCTTGCCCTGTGGATGCAATTGTTGGTGCCACTCGCGCAATGCATACCGTAATTGAAGATTTATGTACCGGATGTGACCTGTGTGTTGCTCCGTGCCCAACCGACTGTATTGAAATGGTGCCTGTTAAAACAACCACAACTAACTGGAAATGGGATTTAAATACAATCCCAGTCAAAAATATTACCGTAGAGCCTCTAGCTCAGTCTCAAGCCTCAACTAGAGGTAATGCACATGTTTAATTTATTTAACTGGCTGAAAAAAGATAATATTTGGGACTTTGACGGTGGGATCCATCCACCGGAAAATAAATTACAGTCAAGTCAGACTCCAATGCGAGTTTCTACCGTTCCGAATGAGCTAATTATTCCTTTACAGCAACATTTGGGACCAGAAGGTGAATTGATTGTCCAAGTTGGCGATCAAGTCCTTAAAGGGCAACCTTTAACTAAAGGTACTGGTCGTACCGTGCCTGTTCACGCCTCAACATCTGGCATTATTAGTGCTATTGAACCCATGGTTACCGCTCATCCTTCAGGGTTAAAAGAGCTGTGTGTCAAGATTGCCTCCGATGGGCAAGATGCTTGGTATCCATTACACCCAGCACCTGATTACCATCAACTTTCCCGTGATGAATTACTTAATAAAATTGAACAAGCGGGAATTGCGGGTTTAGGTGGCGCGGGTTTCCCTACTGCTCCTAAATTAGCAGGCGGGAAAGATGCGATTAAAACATTAATTATCAACGCCGCTGAGTGTGAACCTTATATCACCGCCGATGACCGATTAATGCAAGAACATGCTCAGGAAGTTATTGAGGGTTGCCGTGTATTACAACATCTTTTAAATCCAGACCAAGTACTCATTGGAATTGAAGATAACAAGCCAGAAGCCATCAAGGCATTAAAACTGGCATTAACATCGACTGACCGACAAATTTTTATTCGTGTGATCCCAACAAAATACCCGTCAGGTGGCGCAAAACAACTGACAAAGATACTGACAGGTAAAGAAGTTCCTTCTGGTGCTCGCTCATCCCAAATAGGGGTATTGATGCAAAACGTGGGAACGGTTGTCGCTATCAAACGCGCAGTAATTGATGGGCAGCCTCTCATTGAGCGTGTGGTCACTGTGACCGGTGATGCCATTAAACAACCAGGAAATTTCTGGGCTCGCCTTGGTACTCCAGTAAAACATCTACTTCAACAAGCTGGGTTTGAGCCTGAAAATGAACAAATGGTAATAATGGGGGGACCTTTAATGGGCTTTACCCTCCCCGACCTTAATGTTCCTGTTGTGAAGATCTGCAACTGTTTATTAGTCCCAACAATGGAAGAGATGGGGAAAAAACCAATCGAAGAGGCCTGCATCCGCTGTGGTTTGTGCGTTGATGCCTGTCCTGCTGGCTTATTACCACAGCAACTTTATTGGTTTAGTAAAGGCGATGAGCACGAAAAAGCTCAAAAACATAACTTGTTTGACTGCATTGAATGTGGTGCATGCGCTTATGTTTGCCCAAGTAATATTCCACTTGTTCAATATTACCGTCAGGAAAAAGCGGAAATTCGTGAAATTACTCAAGAAGAGCGTCGTTCCGCAGAAGCTAAGTTACGCTTTGAAGCTAAACAACAGCGTATGGAACGCGAAAAATTAGCGCGTGAACAGCGTCATAAAAAAGCTGCTGTTCAAGTTGATGACGTTGATAAAGACGCCGTCAATGCTGCTCTTGCAAGAGTTAAGGCAAAACAAGGTTTGTCTTCTGAACCTATTAAGATTATTTCAGGAGAATTACCTGATAATAGCGCTGTCATTGCAGCTAGAGAAGCGCGCAAAGCACAGCTGCGCGCAAAACAAGCACAGAAAGCGACTGAGTTAACAGAGCAAAATAGCGAAGTCTCAAGTGATGACCCAAGAAAAGCAGCGGTGAATGCAGCCTTAGCTCGAGTTAAAGCGCGTAAAGCTGCACAGCAAGCAGAATTACACATTGAGCCTGCTCCACCGGTTGAAGCTGAAGTTGACCCACGTAAAGCTGCCGTCGCGGCCGCCATTGCCCGTGCAAAAGCTAAAAAAGCCGCTACTCAGCAGGTCACGGAATCAGTGATTGAGCCTGCACCGCAGGTCGACGCTGAAGTCGACCCACGCAAGGCTGCCGTCGCTGCCGCTATCGCCCGTGCAAAAGCCAAAAAAGCGGCTGCTCAGCAAGCCACGGAATCAGTGATTAAACCTGCACCTCAGGTCGACGCTGAAGTCGACCAACGCAAGGCCGCCGTCGCTGCCGCCATTGCCCGTGCAAAAGCCAAAAAAGCCGCTGCTCAGCAGGT